>CAVIPZ010000014.1:0-18098 GCA_963644715.1 bacterium
CTTGATATCCAAGGCGACAACATCCATTACGATTTCCTGTTCCTGCATTATCTTCTGAACAATGTTGATTATCCTGACAACAGTCTGTTGAAGCGTTGCAAGGAACTGAAACTCGACAAGGTGGCAATGAATTATGCCAAAAATCTCTCTGCTGCCATGACGAAGACAATCAGGCAGCCAGACTTTGACCAGCAGGCACTGGCTGGTTCCTTCCAGGAACTGCATCAGATAGCAGAACTGGCTCAGATGAGCGGCAGCCCTGAAACGGCACAGGCTATCGAGGGTATTGCAAACGCGCAGTTGAGTTCGTTGGATGCCATCTCCCGCGAAATGGGGAATGCTTTCAGAACATTCTACCAGAATATAGGCAGAATGGCGGAAGCGGACACGGAAGCTACCGAAGAACCCCAACAAAATGAACAATAAAAATGAAAAAACAATGAAAAAATTTGCTGTAATATTATGCGGATGCGGAACGCTTGACGGCAGTGAAATACACGAGTCTGTAATGACATTGCTGGCTATAGACCGCAACGACTGCATGTATGACATATTCGCGCCCGATGCCAACCAGCACCATGTGATTAACCATCTGACCGGCAAGGAGATGAACGAGCAACGCAATATGTTGGTTGAGGCCGCCAGAATAGCCCGAGGCAATATCAGGCCGCTGTCTGAATGCCGTGTGCAGGACTATGATGCGCTGGTGTTCCCCGGCGGCAACGGATCGGCCAAAAACCTCTTCACATACGCGCTGCACGGCAACAAATGTACAGTCAGAGAAGACGTGGCCGCTTTGGTACACCAGTTCCACGACCAAAAGAAACCCATTGGAGCGCTCTGCATTGCACCGGTTATGCTGGCACGTATCCTCAAAAACATAACCGTGACAATAGGCAACGACGAGAAAACGATTGCCGATGTCTTAAGTTTCGGCACCAAGCATATCAACACACAACAGAAAGGTGTCATTGCCGACAAGCAGAATATGATATTCACGACACCGTGCTATATGCTGCCTGCCCGCATTTCTGACATCGCAGACTGTGCCGAGAACCTCATTGAGGCCATACTCGAAAATATGCAGTAGAGCGTTATGGTTAACGTTGTGCTTGTCGGATTTCCCGCCTCGGGCAAGAGTGTCTTGGGCAGGATGCTGGCACATCGGATGAAACTGCATTTCATAGACCTTGACGAGGCCATTGAAGAGCATTGCAACAACACGATTCCCCGTATTTTTGAACAATACGGGGAATATTTTTTCCGCGAACGGGAGCGCGAGGCGTTGCTTGCCAGCCTTGAAAAAGATGGCGTTCTGATAGCCACGGGCGGCGGCACGCCCTGTTATGGCGATGCTATGGCTCGTATCAACGCCCGTGCGGTATCCGTCTATCTGAAAGCAGACGAAAACACGTTGACGAAACGCCTGCTTCATGACAAAGACAACAGACCGCTTGTTTGTGGCAAGAGCCGCGCAGAAATAACGCGTTACGTCCACGAAACGTTACAACGCAGACATCCCTATTATGCGCAAGCCACTTTGACGGTACTTGCTGACGACAGCGCAGACTCTATCGTAAAACAGATACAGGCAAAATTCGACACTATCCGTTAAGTACTCGGCACAAGTCCTTTCTAATATTCCGTCACGCTTGTTATACGTCCGTGCTCAATCAACACCCTCTGTGTACAGGATGAAACATTATGGTAGTTCTTGAAATTGTCCGTGCTGTCAATGGCAAATCTGCCGTTGAAACAATAGTTGTTTAGGTTTTGTTCGGGTCTCGCGAAATGCGACTGCGCTTTCTGCGTTTATGGCTTTGTCGAGTTTCAACAATAAAAAACAGTCTTTGCCGTTTGCAAGAAACAAACCAAAACTATACCTGTTATGAAATGCAATATGATGAAAATGTTATCCATTCCGCTCCTGCTGCTCATCGTCGCCTCTGGGCTTGCGCAATCTGCTGCCGACAAGGTTGTAGGCGTTTATTATGTCAAGGATGACCAGTCGAGCGAGGTGGTGAAAATCAGAATCTACAAATGCAGCAACGGCACTTACGCCGGAAAGGTTGTCTGGATGCAGAATGCTAAATTCAAAGACGGCACGCCCAAAACCGACATAAAGAATCCCGACCCGAGCAAACGAAAAACGTCCGCCGACAAGATACAGATGCTGTCGGGTTTTACATACAATAGCAAAGAGAAAAAATGGGTTGACGGAAAGGTGTATGACCCTATTCACGGCAAAACCTACAAAAGCCAGATGTGGTTCGGAGATGACACGACGCTGAACCTGCGCGGCTATATCGGCATCCCCTCAATAGGCCGCACTATGAAATGGAAGAAAATAGCATAAGTGTAATTGTTTAATAATCAATCAAATAGTTATGAGTGAAAATCTGAAAGAAAGAATCGTCTGGTTGAAAAGAGGCCGCATTGTCACCGCACTGCTGGCTGTTGCGCTTGGCGTGCTGTTTGTTGTTATGCCTGAGGCTTCAGCTGACGCGCTTGCGGCATTGTCTGGCATTTTGCTGCTTTTGGCGGGCGCTGTTTCATTTGCCGTTTTCCTGCGCTACGGCATTGTGGCAGGCAACCGTATGCTCATTGCTGCCATTGTGCTTGCATTGGCAGGCATCTTCTGCTTGGTGCATCCTGTGGCCGTGCAGACGGTGCTGGGTGTCATTTTCGGCATGCTCATCATCATCGACGGCAGCCAATTTCTTGCTGCTGGCATCGAATGCGCCCGCGTGAAGATGAAAGGCTGGCTTCTGATGCTCCTGCTGTCGTTGCTTATTGTCGTGTTCGGCGGAATTGTGCTGCTCGGCTCGTTTGATGCGTTTATGGTCTTTGTCGGCATCGCATTGATAGCTGACGGTATATGCAAATTGATTATCACGTGCGCTTTCAGTTACCGCATCAATGAGGCCAAAAAGAGATTGAATGAGATGCGCAATACGATATATATTGACTGAGGTTAAAGTATCCCCAGTTTCGTCAGCCCTAAACGGATCAGCAGCGAGACGGCAATAGGGCAGGCGATATAAAAAAGCACAAAACGCAGAAACCGGACGAAGCGGATGCCTGTATAGTAGAGAAAAAGTCCGATGTCGGCCAATTTGTAGATTGTGCCGGCCAAAGCAAACAACACCAGCACATGATAGACGTTGCCAAAGGCCAAGAAGCCGATGCCGAAAGCCAGCAGATTGAGCACAATGCCTAACACCGAGAAGAACAGGTTGAGTTTCTGTTTCCCGATGATTACAAAGTTGCCCGACAGACAAGTGCTGCAAAACACCACAAGCTGGTACAATCCGAGGATGGCTGCAAAACTGCCTGCCTGTTCCCATTGCGACCCTAAGAAGAACACAAACAGCGGTTCCCCGAAAATCATCAGCAGTGCGATGGGTATGATGGCTGTCTTGATGTTGGCAGTCAGTATTTTGTATGAAAATTCGCCGATAGGTTCGCCGGCATTGTAGCGGCTTGCCGCCTCTTGATAGTAAACCCGGTTGACGGGACTGGACAGAAACCGGACCGGGATGCCCAAAATGCCTATGCACATCGAATAGGAACCGAGAATGCCGCTTCCGAATAGCCGCTTGATAAGTTGGACGGGCAACTGCTGCGCCAGCGTGTCCACAATGTTGGCGGGACATTGGTAGAGCGGAAAATTCTTGTGCTTCCGCAGCAGGTTGAGCATAGAACACGAATCGTCCGTTTTGCCCGAAAAGGGGTTGGCATAGCGGATCATGTAGAGGGTTACCAGCAAAGCCGACAGCAGTTTGCCGATGAAGTATCCCCATAAGCCACAATGCAGCAGTCCCAACAAAATGCTGACCGTCACATCGGCACATACACCGATGACAGGGTTCCAGAACAGCACTTTGTACATTTTCAGGCGGTTTGTGTAGGCATAGCAGACGGCAGAGATGTTGGTGAGCACGATGTACAGCCACAGCAGGAGGCAGGCAATCTTGTAGTTGAGGCTCACGGTGAACAATTGGAACGTTCCGTCCAACAGCAGCGCGACGGCCAGCAGCAACGTTGACAACACAATGACAGCGAGGGCGGTGAGGCGGCAGAGCCCTTTTGCCTCATTGTCCTCCTTTGACATCATAATGGCTGACATCAGCCCTAGGCAGACCAGCACGCTGAGAATGGCGGCATTGGAAACTAAAAACGAATAATCTCCTAATATGTCGGGAGCGTAAATGCGGCTGATGAACGGCAGAGAGACAAACGAGATGATCTGAGATACCAATACCCCTGCTGACAACGTCATAACACTCTTGACAAAAGAGTTGTTACGGACTTTGTCTTGCAAGACCGAAGCGAGATGTTTGATGCCGTTTGCTATGGACATGTCTTTTTTCTATGTTTCAGTCAGCAAGGCATTGTGCCACTGTTGGCTTGAAATTGCCGCAAAGATACTATAAAACAAGCAGAAAGCCTTGCTTCAGGTTGTGGACATGTGACAAATTTTGCAGGTGCTTGCACGAAAGGAAAAAAAATGTATTTTTGCCGTCTCAAAAAATGACAAAGCAATTGTCGGGTCCCTTAGCTCAGTTGGTTAGAGCATCTGACTCATAATCAGAGGGTCCAAGGTTCGATACCTTGAGGGACCACAAAGTCAGTAAAGCACTTGCAAAGGTATTTGTGAGTGCTTTTTTGATAAACCGCCGAAAACCTTGCTTATGCCCGCTTTTCTGCAAATCATCGTGTCAGAAACTGTATCCAATCTTTAATCTCCACCCGAACCCCTGCATCGGATAATTCTTGATTATTTCGTAATTGAGGTTCGAAAGATTGAGCAACTCTAATTTTATGTCGATTTTTGTGCCTTGTATGCCCGATTTTGACTTAAGTATTTCAATTTCGTGCCCTATCGTGATGCTGTGGTCGATATAGCCGTTCACGATGTTTTCAGGTAGGTTCTCCCGCAGTGAATACCTTTTCCCGCAAAGGATGATGTGATAGCCAACGGTAAACCATGGGGTCTGAAAACATACGCTGGATGTTCCGGACCATTTGGGCGTATAGGGTATCTGGTGGTTGTAGGTTTTGCTGCTCTCTTCGGTGCGGTCAACGGCCTTTTGGTAGGTTACATTGCCGTTGAATCTGAAATAGTATCCTCTATAAAACTGGCATTCCAAATTCATGTTCAACTCCGCTCCGGCAATCCATACTTTACCGTAGTTGAGCATCGTCCACGAGAAGAGGTTTCTCGCCGGGAACGCCACAATTTTGTCTTTTACAATGTTGAAGTAGTTGTCGTATGATGCCGACATTGTTATTTTGCCGCCAGCAAAACGCTGCTGTTTAAAAACAAGCCCTAAATTCCATTGATGTGTCTTCTCCGGTTCCAGTTCAAGGTTTCCGACTTCGCGGTAGTAAAGGTCGTTGAAAGTGGGCATCCGGAAGATATTTTTGTAAAATGCCCGGATAAAAAACAAGCTTCCCGTTTGCAAGGATGCACTCACCGACGGGGAAAGGTGAATGTAGTTCTTGCCGAGGGTTTCTCCCTGTGCCCGGTTGTTGACGGTGGTGAGCAGGATGTTTGCCGCGATCGTGAATTTCTGACTGCTTATTTTGCCTGTCAGCGCAGTCAAGGTGGTGAACCTCAATGGGTCTTCATAGTTTAATGTGTTTGCTTTCATTTGGTTGTAGAATAAATCGTTAGACAGTGCTATGGCAAAGTTTGTCTTGCCTTTGCGGTCGGCATCATAGCCTATAGTCTGGGTGAGATAACCCTCATATTGGCGGTAGCGGTTGTCCAAGAATCCTGCGTCGTTCAAATATTCCGGGTCAAGGTATTTGGTGTAGTCGTAATTGTACTTAATGCCGGCGTGGTACTGCCAGTGCTCCGCAAAAGCGTTGGTGTATTGAGCTTGCCCGAAAATATTGCGGTTCCACAATTTCTGCGAAGATTCGAGATTGTACAAAACGGTGGCGGATGGAAGCCCGCGTTTCGAGTCATAGCAATATCCTTTAATCGAAAGAAATTGTCTGCGGCTGATGGCAATGTGTATGTTCGCCTCTGCATTAAAAGCCCGCATCTCCGAGTTTTGCCGCCGTTCTTTTGAAACGCTGTCCGTTTCTTGGCCATAGTGCAGCAGGTAAGGGTAGTTGCCGTCAGCGTGCGTATAATTGCCCGATATGTTCCAAAGCAGGTACCTGTCTTCCCGTTTTTTGCTTCGTAACAGATGTTCAAAATAGAATTGCGGCGAAACCAACCCGTACGCCCCTTCTGTGAGGGCTATCCTGAACGACACCGGACGCTCGGGCATCATATGGTATGTTTTGATGTCCATGAGATTGCTGTAAGAATACAGTCGGGCGGGCTTCATAATGTCATTGTCCAGTCCGGTGATCAGTTTGACACTGCCGATGCAGTCCATCGAGATCTTTCCCAAGTCAATCTGTCCGGTTTGGCAGTCGGTGAGCGCGATGTTGTCGTATGCCACACCCGTGTGTTGCGACCCGAGTCCACGCACCGACACGGTTTTCATACCGCCCGTTCCGCCATAGTCTTTCACAACCACCCCCGACAAGTATTTGATGGCATCCGACAACTGCAACGTGGGCAGTTCGCGCAGTTGCATCGTGGTGAGTGTCTGCACCGCCGCAGGGCTTGTCTCCGTTTTGAAAAACCACCCGCCGATGTTGACCTCATCAAGCATCCTCACTTTTGTGCTGTCACCTTGTTGCGCCTGCACAGAAGTTGCTGTTATGCCAAAAAGGACAAACATACTGGCAACCGTCAGTATGTTTGTCCTATGCAAATATGTAGGATGTCTTTTCACGAGGAGAAGACTAAATGTACTTGTTCCCGAAATCTACTTGCACGTCGGCGACGTATTGGCGGATTTGCTGCTCGTCAGATTTACGGCAGATTAACAGGATATTGTCGTTCTCCACAACGATGTAGTCTTCAAGACCTTGCAGCACAACGACCTTGTCTTTGGGGACGTTCACGATACAATTGGATGTCTCGTAGGCCTTTACGTGGTTTCCCGTGATGACGTTCTGTTTGCCGTCTTTTTTGCGCAGGTTGTATAGAGAGCCCCACGTGCCGAGGTCAGACCATCCGAAGTCAGCGGCATACACTTTCACATTACGTGCTTTCTCCATAATGCCATAGTCGATGGAGATGTTTTTGCACACTTGATAGATGTGGTCAATGAACTCCTGCTCTTTATCCGTGTTGTAGAGCCCGTCGCCTTGCTTGAACAGGCTTGACACGTCGGGGAGGAAACTGTCAAATGCCTTTTCGATGGATGACAGCGACCACATAAAGATGCCGGCGTTCCAGAGAAAATCGCCGCTTTCGATAAAGTGGCGAGCCATTTCAAGTTCCGGTTTTTCGGTAAACGTTTTCACGGCATAGACGGCCTCGTTCTTGTCGTATCTTTTGTCTTCGTCATACTGAATATAGCCGTACCCGGTATTGGGAGAAGAGGGGCGAATGCCGATGGTGAGCAGCCAGTCGTTGTCGGTAACGGCGGCCAGCCCCTGTTCGATGACGTTCACAAAGGTGTTTTCGTCGAGGATGACATGGTCAGAGGGCGCAACCACAATTACGGCGTTCGGATTCCGGCTTTTGATCTTTTGGTTGGCATATTCGATGCACGGTGCCGTGTTGCGGCGGTAGGGTTCTAATATGACCTGTTTTTCCGAAATCTCTGGCAACTGACGCATAGTCAGTTCTTTGTTCTGTTTGTTGGTAACGATGTAGATGTTCTCCTTGAGGCAGATTTTGGCAAAACGGTTGAATGTTTTTTGAATCAAAGTCTTGCCTTCTCCTAAGATGTCAAGGAACTGTTTGGGGGTTTTGCTGTTGCTCATAGGCCAGAAGCGTGCGCCCACGCCTCCGGCCATGATGACACAATAATAGTTAGGGTTGATCATAGCGTATTATTTTACATGGATTCGGTTAGTTCTCGTTCAGGGCTTTGATGCCGGGCAGTTCTTTGCCCTCCAGGTATTCCAACATGGCACCGCCGCCAGTGCTGATATAGGAGATGTAGTCGGCGAGGTCATACTTGTTGATGGCAGCAATGGAGTCGCCGCCGCCGATTACGGAATATGCCCCGGCCAACGTAGAAGCGGCCACGCTCACGGCCACCGCCTTGGTGCCTTTGCTGAACTTGTCGAACTCGAACACGCCGACAGGCCCGTTCCAGAGGATAGTTTTGGAATCCTTGATGACCTGTGCAATGCTGCGGCAGGTTTTGGGGCCGATGTCCAGCGCTTCCCAGCCGTCGGGAATGTTGTTGTCTTCGGTGGTGATCACTTGGGCATCTTCGCCGAACTTGTCACCGCAGACGCTGTCAAGCCTGCAATAGAACCTGGTGTTGGAAGCCTCTGTTTTATGCAGAATCTCTTTTGCCACGGGCAGCATTTCGGGCTCAAACAGCGAGTTTCCGATTTTGTAGCCCATGGCGGCCAAGAAAGTGTAACTCAAACCGCCCCCAACAATGAGGTTGTCCACTTTCGTCATCAGGTTGGTGAGGATGTTGATTTTGGTCGATACTTTTGAGCCGCCGATGATGGCAGTGAACGGGCGTTCTTGTCCATTGAGCACTTTCTCTAAACTGCTTACTTCGTTATACAGCAGATATCCGGCGAAAGCCTTGCCCGGAAACTCTTGTACAATAGTGGCGGTAGAGGCATGGGCGCGGTGGGCAGTGCCGAATGCGTCGTTTACATATACGTTGCCAAGACGTGCGATGGCTTTGGCAAACACGGGGTCGCCTTTCTCTTCTTCCGCATGAAATCTAAGATTCTCCAGCAATGCGATGGAACCGGGCTTCAGCCCTTTGATGGTTTCGGCTGTTTTGTCGTCCAGCACGTCGCCGGCAAAAACCACCTCCTGCCCCAAGATTTCCGATACCGCTTTCACGATGTGGCGCAATGTGTATTTGTCGTTCACCTCGCCTTTAGGGCGGCCTAAGTGCGACATCAGGATTACGGTGCCGCCGTCGCCCAGTATTTTGCCTACGGTCTCTTTTGTGCGCACGATGCGCGTGCAGTCCGTCACGTTGAATTGTTCGTCCAAGGGCACGTTGTAGTCCACACGGACGAGAACTTTCAGATTGTTGAAGTTGAATTGGTCTATGGATTTCATAATATCAGGTTTTTATTTTTGCTTGTAAAAAATGAACTATACAGACACCTCCGCTTTGATGTGCGGGTGGGGGTCATAGCCCGTCAGTTGGAAATCTTCGTAATGGAAATTGAAGATGTCCTTGACGGCGGGGTTGAGGGTCATGACCGGCAGGTCTCTCGGCTCGCGCGTGAGTTGAAGCCGAGCCTGGTCAAGGTGGTTGTTGTAGAGGTGAGCGTCGCCTAAGGTGTGTACAAAGGTGCCGGGTTTGAGGCCGCAAACTTGTGCTGTCATCATCAGCAGGAGGGCGTACGAGGCAATGTTGAACGGCACGCCCAAGAATACGTCTGCGCTGCGCTGGTAGAGCTGCATCGAGAGTTCGCCGTTGTTTACATAGAACTGGAAGAGCACGTGGCATGGCGGCAACGCCATCTGGTCAATCTCGCCCACATTCCAAGCGCTAACGATAAGCCGGCGCGAGTCAGGATTGTGTTTTATCTGTTCTATTACCTGACCGATTTGGTCAATGTCTTTGCCGTCAGCGCAGTGCCACGAGCGCCATTGCTTGCCGTAAACCGGACCGAGGTCGCCGTTTGCGTCTGCCCATTCATCCCAGATGGAAACCCCGTTTTCGTTCAAAAAGCGGATGTTCGTGTCGCCGTTCAAGAACCAAAGCAGTTCATAGATGATAGAGCGCAAGTGCAGTTTCTTGGTGGTGAGCAACGGGAAACCGTCGGCAAGGTCAAAACGCATCTGGTATCCGAAAATGCTGCGGGTGCCTGTGCCCGTGCGGTCAGACTTGTCCGTTCCCTTTTCGAGGATGGTGCGGAGAAGATCAAGGTATTGGCGCATAATGGCTGGTTGGCAATCGGTTAAACGTTGGCAGGGAGGCTTTCAAGGGTGTCAACTACGGGCACAAGGTCCGGGGCTTCGGCTTTCTCTATTTCGCCGTTGTCTGCCAAATTGGCCAACGTGGGTTCAATCGGCATCTGTGCCAGCAGTTTAAGATGGAATTCTTTGGCCACCTCCTCGGCATGGCTTTTCCCGAAAATCTCTATTTTCTCGCCGCAGTGCGGACAGCGTGCATAACTGTAGTTTTCAACAAGTCCAAGAATCGGGATGTTCATCATGCCGGCCATGTTCACGGCTTTGCTTACGATGAGCGAAACCAGGTCTTGCGGCGACGTGACCATAATGATGCCGTCTAAGGCGATGCTCTGGAATACTGTGAGCGGCACATCGCCCGTTCCGGGAGGCATGTCAACTAAAAGGAAGTCGATGTTGTCCCAGATTACTTCGGTCCAGAACTGCTTGACCATGCCGGCGACTAACGGGCCGCGCCATATTACGGGCGTTTTCTCGTCATGCGTAAGCAGATTTGCCGACATCACAAAGATGCCGCTTTCGGTCTCTACAGGATAGATGCCCTCCTCGCTGCCTTGCACGAGCGTGTGCAGATTGAACATTTTGGGGATGGACGGTCCGGTGATGTCAGCATCTAAGATGCCGACGCGGTAGCCCTTGCGCCGGAGCATAACCGCCAGCAGCGAGGTGACGGAACTTTTCCCGACTCCGCCTTTGCCGCTAACAATGCCGATAACTTTCTTGATGTTGCTTTTGGGATTCGGCTTTTCCCTGAGGTCTTTCTGTTCGCAGTTTTGTTGACCGCAACTGCTGCAATCATGATTACATTCTGCCATATTCTTGTATCAGTTTTTTCAGGTCTCCCCTTGTCTTTTAAGGGAAACGATTGTTGTTTTTCAAGCGGCAAAGATACAATAAACTAACGTTCCTTTGCTTGCCCGTCAGTCAGCGTTTTTTTCGGAACTGTTCAAAACAAAAGAGGCTGCATCATTATGATACAGCCTCTTTCAGCGTGTGTTATTATGTGATATAAAAATTATTTCACGATAACTTTAGCGGTATGGTTGTTTGCTTTCAGCAAATAAACACCAGCTTTGAGGTTAGAAACATTGATGGTTGTGTTGTTGACGACGTTTTCGCTGTAAACTCTTTGTCCAACGAGGTTGAACATTTCAACCAGCATCTGTTTGTCGCTGCCTGTGTTGACGGTGATATTGTTGGTAGCGGGGTTAGGATAAACCGTGAGGTTCTCTTTTGCCATTTCCTCTACGCCAACCCATTCGCAGTCGTTGCAGGAAACATACATTCCAAGGTAAGGATAGTCGAAACCTGCGCTAGCGTGCCACATGACAGAAGGTCCGAAGATGCCATACATCCAGCTGCTTTCATCATAAAGGTTGTAACGGATGTCCGTGTCAACAAAACCGCCCTGGTTCATATTGTTGATCAGTTCTTCAGAACCGAAAGAATAGTCAGAGCGGGGATCTTCGAAGATGAATGCGGTGAAGTAAGAAGCATTGTAAAGGGTGTCGTTGAGGGCGATGTCATAGCCTCTCTTGAATGTGTAAGCAACGTTCCAAACCTTGCCGGCAATGTTGTTGATGCCAACAGGGATGGAGTAAATTTGAGGATAGTAACTTCCGTCATCTTCCGTTTCGCAAACTTGTGCGTCGCCCATCGGGTATTTGACAACCACTGCGTTGGTCTGTACGCCTGTAGTGGCATCGTAACCCACAGCGTAGAATTTGCAAGCAATTTGACCGGTGGAGGTATAAGTCAACTGCATAAGGTCATTTGTGTCGAGGTCTGTCAAGAAACCGACAATCAGGGTGTCCATTGTGCCGGCAGGGGTGTTGGCTTCGCGGAAGTAGCCGCCCAGAATATAGACAGAGTCGATGTTCAAAGAAGTGCTCAGGTTCAGAGAAATAGTGGGGATTTCAGCGCCGTTTTCATCGGTGTTGCTGTAGTTCCATACGTCATCATTCGTGAAATCGAATGTCTGAGCCCAACCATGAAGGTTTGGATGCCAAGCGGATGCGCCGCTGCCGAACAGTCCTAATGAGTCATACTGCAGGGGATATGCGTGACGCGTAGTGGATTGACCGCCAAGATAGTTGTCCAATGCGTAGAGGTAGTTGACCTCCATTGCGCCTGCGCCGCTCTTAGAAGCTCTGGACTGAATTTGTTTTTCAACTTTTGAGAAGTTGGCCTTGTCCGTGAACTGATGAGCCGTTTTAGGCGTGAACTGTGCGAATGCAGGAGCTGCAATCACAATCGCTGCCAATAAAATGGAAAGTTTTTTCATTTTAGTTTTTGATTTTTTTGTGTTTTGTTATTTGAATAATGTGTTTTTTCGTTCAAGCGGCAAAAATAGTTTTTTTTTTCGTTTCACACAAATGAAAAACATTTTTTAGGAATAAAAAAAATAGCCAAGGTTTAAAGGGTGAATTACGATTCTTCCGAAAAATTGTCGATTTCTTCGCGCAAGTTCTCCATGATGAAGTTCTGCCGTTCTGCCGTGTTGTTGCCCATATAGTATTCAATGACGGCATCGATATTCGCTTTGGGGTCAAGCAATACGGGTTCGAGCCTTATGGAGTCGCCAATGAAGCCCTTGAACTCCTTGGGCGAGATTTCGCCAAGTCCCTTGAACCGGGTGATTTCCGGATTGCCGTTCAGTTTCTTTATGGCCTCCAGTTTCTCCTCTTCCGAATAGCAATAATAGGTTTTCTGCTTGTTGCGCACCCTGAAAAGCGGGGTCTGCAGCACATATACATGTCCCGACCGTACCACATCGGGGAACAGTTGCAGGAAAAAAGCGAGCAGCAGCAGCCTGATGTGCATGCCATCCACATCGGCATCGGTGGCGATGACGATGTTGTTGTAGCGAAGTCCCTCGGTCCCGTCTTCCAGATTAAGCGCGGCGAGCAACAATGCCAGCTCTTTGTTCTCGTATATGGCGCTCTTCTTTTTGATGATGTTGGCGGGCTTGCCCATCAAACTGAACACTGCCTGGGTGTTGGCATCGCGCGACTGCGTGATGGATCCCGATGCCGAAATGCCCTCCGTAATGAAGATCATCGTCTCCAGCCTCCTTGCATCGTTCGTGTTGAAATGGTAACGGCAGTCGCGCAACTTGCTGTTGTTCAGACTGACTTTCTTCTGCAAGTCTTTCGACTGCTTTTTGAGGTTGCTGATGGCGGTGCGCTCCTTTTCGGCCTCTTGTATTTTCTTGAGGATGACTTCTGAAACCTCAGGATGCCGATGCAAATAGTTGTCGAGCAGCCGCCCCATCTTGTCGTTCACGTAGTTGCGGATGCTTTGTCCGTCCGGCTCCATATAGTCGGAAGTCAATTTGGTCTTGGTCTGCGAGTCGAAGATCGGGTCCTTGACTTTTATCGACATAGTGGCTGTTATCGAGTTGCGGATGTCGGCGGCCTCGAAGTTCTTTTTGTAGAAGTCGCGGAAAGTCTTGACCAAAGCCTCGCGCATGGCCTGCTGGTGTGCGCCGCCGTGTGCCGTGTATTGGCTGTTGGCAAAGGTGAAATAGTCTTCGCCGTATTTGCGGCCAGTGTGAACCATGGCAAATTCAAAGTTCTCTTCCTTAAGGTGGATGGGTTCGTAAAGCCGCGTCTCTTCGGTCTCTTTGTTCAGCAGGTCTATCAGTCCGTTCTTGGAATAGAATTTCTGTCCGTTGAAGTTGATAGTCAGCCCTTTGTTGGGATAGACGTAGTACCAGAGCAGTTTCTCGATGTGCTCTGTGTACCATTCGTAATTCACAAAGATGGTGTCATCGGGGAGGAACGAGACCATGGTCCCGTTTTTCTCGTCAGTGTCGGAGATAGGATACTCCTGCACGAGCAGTCCGCGCGAGAACTCCGCCTTTTTCATCTTGCAGTCGCGCACGCTCTGCACGAGCAAGGAGGTGGAGAGGGCGTTTACGGCCTTAACGCCGACGCCGTTCATGCCGATGGAGGCAAAGTCGCCTTTGAAGTTGCGCCCTGTGTTCATCTTGGAGTAGCAATCTACCATTTTGTTCAGCGGAATGCCCCGGCCGTAGTCGCGGATGGTGACTCTTTTTTCGCGGATGGTGACGTCAATGGATTTTCCGTAGCCGTTCATAAACTCGTCAATGGCATTGTCTAACACCTCTTTGAGCAGGATATAGATGCCGTCGTCCGGAGAGGTGCCGTCTCCGGTTTTTCCGATGTACATGCCTGGCCGCGTGCGGATGTGCTCGTACCAGTTTAGGGTGATGATGTTGTCGTCCTGATATTCGGCCATGGCTTAAGCTTCTCTGACAACGGAGATTTTCAGCACGATGCCTTCAACGTCAACGGTGGCTTCGCCGTCTGCGGGGGCTGCAAAGGATAGCGAAGAACACAGGGTCTCGTTCTTGATGTAGTCCTCAAAAGTGGTGAGTGCCGCCACGATGGCAGGATTGTTTTCAACTGTAATCTTAATATGGTCAAGAACCTCAAAGCCGTTGTCTTTGCGGTAGGTCTGGATCTGTTTGACGAACTCGCGGGCAAGCCCCTCGTTTTTCAGTTCCTCGCTCACCTCGATGTCCAACGCTACGGTCAGGGTGTTCTGGCTTGCCACAACCCATCCCGGAATGTCTTGCGTGTGTATTTCCACGTCTTCTTTGCCGATGGTTACATTCTGCCCCTCAACATCCAGCACAAGTTCAGAACCGCTTTCTAATGTGGCAATGTCAGCCTGCGACAATCCTGCAATGCGCTCGGCCACTTTCTTCATGATTTTGCCGCACTTGGGCCCTAATTTCTTGAAGTCCGGCTTGATGCTTTTCACGAACATGCCTTCGCTGTTTCCGACGAGCATAAGTTCTTTTACGTTGACTTCGTGCAGAATCAGGTCTTGCACTTTTGAAATCTGCTGCTTGAGACTTTCGTCCGCTACGGGTATCATGATTTTGGCCAGCGGCTGGCGAACTTTCAGGTTGGTCTTCTTCCTTAACGAGAGAACCATGGAAGAAATCTGTTGGGCGAGTTGCATCCTCTCTTCCAAGGCCTTGTCAATCAGCTCTTCATGCACTTGTGGATAGTCTGTCAAGTGGACGGATTCAAAATCCTCTTTCTTTGAAACGGCGTTAAGGTCAAGGTACAGCCGGTCCATAAAGAACGGTGCGATAGGCGACGCTATTTTGGCAATGGTGACCATACAGGTGTAGAGGGTCTGGTAGGCCGAGATTTTGTCTTCAGAGTAGTCGCCTTTCCAAAAACGGCGGCGGCAGAGACGCACGTACCAGTTGCTGAGGTAGGAATCTACAAAGTCTTGTATTTCGCGTCCTGCCTTTGTAGGCTCGTAGTCGGCATAGTTTTCGCGGCAATGCTTAACCAGGGTGTTGAGCTCTGACAAGATCCAACGGTCGATTTCCGGCCGTTTTTCAATCGGGATGTCGGGTTCGCTGCACGTGAATCCGTCGATGTTGGCGTAGAGGGCGAAGAAACTGTAGGTGTTGTAAAGCGTTCCGAAGAACTTGCGTTGCACCTCGCCGATGCCCGACTCGTCAAACTTGAGGTTGTCCCACGGTGAAGCGTTTGTTATCATATACCAGCGGGTGGCATCGGGACCGTATTTCTCCAAAATGTAGAACGGGTCCACGGCGTTGCCAAGCCGCTTCGACATTTTGTTGCCGTTTTTGTCCAGCACCAGCCCGTTGGAGACGACTGACTTGTAGGCCACCTTGTCGAACAGCATCGTGGCAATGGCATGCAACGTGAAGAACCAGCCCCGGGTCTGATCTACGCCTTCGGCTATGAAGTCGGCGGGGAAGTTCTTCTCAAAGAGTTCTTTGTTCTCAAAAGGGTAGTGCAACTGGGCGTACGGCATAGAGCCGGAGTCGAACCAGACGTCAATGAGGTCGCTCTCCCTGACCATACGCTTGCCCGAGGGTGAAACCAGTATTATGCTGTCCACGTAGGGCTTGTGCAGGTCGATGCTGCGGTAGTTCTCTTCGCTCATGTCGCCGGTCTTGAACTTGGAATAGGGGTTCTCGCTCATGAAGCCGGCTTTGATGGACTTGCCTATTTCGTTCATCAGCTGTTCGATGGAGCCGATGCAGATCTGTTCTTTTTTGTCCTCGGTGGTCCACACGGGGAGCGGCACGCCCCAGAAGCGAGAACGCGACAGGTTCCAATCCACCAGATTCTCGAGCCAGTTGCCGAAACGTCCAGAGCCGGTAGCGGCCGGTTTCCAGCGGATGGTTTTGTTGAGTTCTATCATGCGCTCTTTGTAGGCGGTGGTCCTGATGAACCAGGAGTCGAGCGGATAGTAGAGGATGGGTTTGTCGGTGCGCCAGCAGTGGGGATAGTTGTGCAGGTGCTTTTCTATCTTGAAAGCCTTGTGCTCTTTTTTGAGCCAAAGGCAGATGGTCACGTCTAAGGTCTCGTCGTGTTTTTCGCCCTCTTTCTCATAATCGGGTTTCACATAACGCCCGGCTACAGTTTCGTATAGCGGGGTGTTGACGTGCTGTGCCACAAAGTCGGAATCCAGGTCTTGGAGGAGGAAGAATTTGCCGGTTCGATCTACCATAGGGCAGGTTTGGCCGTTTTTGTCTATTACCGTCATCGGGGCAATGCCGGCATCGGCGGCCACGCGCTTGTCGTCTGCGCCGAACGTCGGGGCGATGTGTACAATGCCGGTGCCGTCTTCGGTGGTCACATAGTCGCCGGGAATTACGCGGAATGCGTCCCCCGTCGGGGTCATATAGGGGATGAGTTGCTCGTAAGCGATACCCGTGAGGTTGCTGCCCGCCTCTTCGCCCAAGATGCGGTAGGGGATGTTTTTGTCGCCCGGCTTGTATTCGCTGAAGTCGAGGCTTGCCCATTCCGGTTTCAGGTAGGAGGCAAGCAGGTCTTTGGCGATTACGATTTTGACAGGGTCTCCCGAATAGGGGTTGAAGGTCTCCACGAGGCAATAGGTTATTTTAGGGCCTACAGCGAGGGCAGTGTTGGAGGGCAAGGTCCACGGCGTGGTGGTCCAAGCGACGAAGTAGAGGTTGTCGGGCACTTCAGAAAGTCCGAAAGGCAGTTTTACGCTTTGCGT
Source organism: bacterium (assembly GCA_963644715.1). Taxonomy (GTDB): domain Bacteria; phylum Bacteroidota; class Bacteroidia; order Bacteroidales; family WCHB1-69; genus F23-D06. Next base: position 17,039 of record CAVIPZ010000014.1, read on the forward strand.
CTTCTTGATTTTGAATTGCGCCGTACAAGTGGTGTCTTTCACGTCGCGGTAGCATCCGGGCAGGTTCAGTTCGTGTGAGCTGAGACCGGTGCCGGCAGCGGGCGAGTAGGGCTGTATGGAGTAGCCTTTGTAGAGCAGCCCTTTCTTGTAGAGTTCCGACAGCAGGTACCAAACCGTTTCAATGTATTTGTTGTCGAAAGTGATGTAGGGGTGCTCAAGGTCAACCCAGTAGCCCATCTCGCGGGTCAAGTCGTCCCATTTGTCCTTGAATTTCATCACTTCGCGGCGGCAGGCTTTGTTGTAGTCTTCCACCGAGATGGTTTTGCCGATGTCCTCTTTGGTGATGCCCAGGGTTTTCTCAACGCCTAACTCTACGGGCAGTCCGTGGGTGTCCCAGCCGCCTTTTCTGCCGACATACTTGCCTGTAAGGGTTTGGTAGCGGCAGATGATGTCTTTAATGGTGCGGGCCATCACATGGTGGATGCCGGGCATGCCATTGGCGGACGGCGGCCCCTCAAAAAAGACAAAACGTTCGTGCCCCTCGCGTGCGGCAAGGCTTTTTGAGAAAATGTCGTTCTCCTCCCAGTATTTTTTTATCTCTTCACCTGTTTTGGGTAAATCAAGTCCTTTATATTCAGTATATTTCATGAAATATAGATGTTGAAATTTTCAAAACGGCAAAAATAGCAAAAATTCAGCGAGGAGTGTATTATTTGCCATTAAAATCTTACGCCTATACGAAAGGCGGGACCGAAAATGAGTGTTTCAAACCCTAATGCGCCGAAAACCTCTTTGTGACAGCCGAACTCATAGCGGCATCCGGCATACAACGATGTGTTGACTCCCTGAATGAACTGTGCTTTCATTCTCCAGGATGTATTTTCTTCGGGTACGAAGATTTCAAAGCCATTGCCCATTGTGAGCAGCAAAAACGGCGACCATTTGTTTTTCAGTATCGTATAGCGGAAAGACAAGCCGTAGTTGAAAGCCAAGTCGTGGCAATAACTGTTGCAGGCGGCAGGCGAGATGTACATAAAGCCGATGTTGAGTCCCAACATAA
>CAVIPZ010000015.1:0-5849 GCA_963644715.1 bacterium
TTTACCTTGTTGGCCCTCTGCCTGCTCTTTGCTGCAACTGCTGCACAAGCACAGGGTGCCTATCAGTTCCCCAACGCCGATTTTGAGAATTGGACTTCAACCACAACTAATGATGCGGTTCCTACAGATTGGCACACGTTTAACACGATGCAGTGCGATTTACCTTGGTACGTATCTATTGGGTGTAGTACTGCCAAGACCAATCACAGCAACCAAGTTACAAGAGACGGCGGCGGCTATGCCTTGGAGATGTATGCCAAGAAAGTGATGGGCGTTATTGCCAACGGTGCTATGACGACTGGGCGCACAAGAGTGGCATCAACTGATGCTGGCAATAGTGAGAACTATAATTACGACCCGAGTGGATACCGCTGGACTTTTCACGGCCGCCCCGATTCCATCTCATTCTATGCTAAAAGCAATGGCGGCATTTCGGGCAATGCCCTCTTTAAGGTGTTTATCCACGACGGCAACACTTTTTATGACAAGGCTGACGGATCTTTGGCAGGTACTTGCTATGGCTCGATGATCTATGCCTTTCATCCCACCTCTTCGTGGGGGCGGTTCGTCAAGGAAGTCACTTGGTCAAACACCACCGCCACGCCACAGCTTATTTTAGGCTCGTTCTCTACTAACGAAGCGGCAGGTGCAGGCTCCGAAGACGACAAACTGCATGTAGATGCGCTCCGCTGCATTTACGACAAAGGGCTTGCCTCGCTCACCATCGGCGGCGTGAGCCAGAACGCTATGCTTGCCGCATTCAACAATGCGGAGTTCGCCACCCATGCGGGGCTTACGGGCAGCAGCACCAACTCGGGCACTGCCTCCGCCAATTATACGCCATTGGTATGCTGCTCCTCCGACAGCGACTTTCCGCAGGTGAGCGCCACCAAACGCTCTTCGTTGGCCACCTCCATCACAGTGACGCAGGCCACGATGAGCAACCCTAAAGCAACCATCACCGTCACCCACAACGACGGTTCAACCTTTGTTTATACCATTAATTTTACCAATGCACATCAACAGCCCGCCACGCCAGTGATAGCCACGGCGGGCAATGTGCATTCTTGCTGCGCCACCGATGCCCTCACTATGACGGTGTCCAACGCGGGCAACAACGCCATCCAGTGGTACCGCTTTGGCGAGGCCGTCTCGGGCGCAACGTCCAGCAGTCTCAACGTCTCTTACGAAAGCCAGACAGCCGCCTCGCAGACCTACGAATACACCTGCACCCTCAACAACAGCGGCTGCACCGCCACCTCGGAGGTCTATTCCGTGACGGTTGACTATGTGACGCCGGTTTCCAGTGCCACGGTTGCTCCCGCCAGCGTCTGCGGCACTGGCACGGCAACATTTGCGGCAACCACTACCGCCAACCAGGTGGTGGTGTGGAAACACAACGGCATCATAGCCGACTCCGCATTGGTGGATGCCGGCAGCCCGCACACCTTTACGCGCACCTTTACGGAGAATGACGCTGCGGGCGCTTACTTGTACGAGTGTTATTCCAAAAATACAGCCAACTCAAACTGCCACAGCAGCGTACGCAATGTGACGGTTACGGTGAATGAGATACCCGCCGCCCCTACCGTCAATTCCGCTTCTCGTTGCGGTGCGGGGGAGATATCATTTGGGGTAGAGACGTCTGATATGGGCGACTCTGATATGTTCAGATGGTACGACAGCGCGAGCGGCGGCACGCCATTGACCGCAGACGACGACTCTGGTCTAACCTTTACGGCTAATGTAAGCCAGACCACCTCGTTTTATGTTGAGCGTTACAATATGGCCACGGGCTGCGTGAGCCCCCGTACCGAGGTGGAGGCAAGGGTGATTACTTCCGTGCCGCGACCTACCGCCACGGTCACTTCCGTGACGCTTTGCGGACAGGAAACTGTTGTGATAGAGGCCACGCCCGCCCCCGAAACCTATATCATGTGGTATGGATCACCCACCAGCGACATGGTCATCTGTCAGGGTTCTACAATGCAGGTTACGGGTTCCAACGAGCCCTCTGTGCGCACCTACTATGCCGCCTCCCACATTGAGGGATGCCCCGGCGAGCGTTTGGCTTTCACCGTCACCACGAGTGCTGTGCCCGTTATTCCACGCGTGTCGGATGTTGAGCGTTGCGGTGCCGGTGAAGTGACGTTTGAGGTTATCGGACAAGAAGCCGATTATTATTGGTATGCCACCCCAACCACCGACGAGCCGCTTGCCACAGGCGCTACTTTCACAACGTCCCTATCGCAGACGCAAGCCTATTATGTGGCGGGGCGTTCAGAGGCGGGCTGTTTTGGCGAACGTTTGGAAGTCTATGGCCATATGCAGGAACTTCCCGAGGCTCCGCTCACGACTGACCAGACCTATTGCGGCACGCAGACCGTCACCCTTGAAGCCAGCACCAACCATACGCTTTCGTGGTTCAGAGATGCAGAAGGCACGCAGGCGTTGAACAGCACGGAGCAGACCGTGTCGGAAACCACCACTTTCTATGCTTTTGCTGTCAACCCTCAGACCTCCTGCCGCAGTGTTGCAGCTCCGCTCACCGTGACTATCTATACGGTGCCGGACGTGCCCACCACTGCTGCGCAAGTGTGTCTTGACGGCGGCAGTGTCACCCTTACGGCAGTGCCCGGAACGAATGCTACAGGCTGCAAATGGTACTTGCGCACACAAGAGCAACCCGTGCTGGGCACAACTTACATCACCCGTACGGAGGGCATCTTTATGGTTTCTTCGTACAACGACAATTGTGAGAGCAGCACCGTGCAGGTGGAGGTTAACGCCACTCCTGACGCTCCTCTTGCCACAGGCGACGAACGTTGCGGTGCCGGCACTGTCACGCTGAATGTCAACCGCCCGCTTGATGACGCTTCCTACCTCTGGTATGTCCAGGCCGAAGGCGGCGAGCCGCTCTATACCGGTTCGGATTTCACCATTGAGAACTTGCAGGCTACTGCCACCTATTATGTGGCCGCTTTGGTGAACGGATGCGAGAGTCCGCGCACGGCGGTCACTGCCATCGTCAATCCGCTGCCTGCCGCCCCCACGGTTACGGGCATCACGGATGTTTGCTACGGACACGGCACCGTGCTCACGGCCACGTTGAGCAACCCCTCGTCCACCCATTGCCAATGGCTCGGCAGCAACAATATGGTCACAAACACCTTTGACGTTGAAATTTTGGAAGAGGATTTGGTCGTTACCGTGACGGCCGTTGACAACCTTACCAACTGCGAGAGCGAGACCGTTACCGTTACCGTCAACGTACACCCCATCCCAGACGAGCCGGTTGTATATCACGACACGGTTTGTGCCGGCAGCCAGGTTGTGCTGCGCGCCCAGCCTCTGGAACCGGAGTTGACGGTACGCTGGTATGCCGACCGCGGCACCACGACGGTGCTGGCAGAAGGCAATGAATTGCGTCCTGAGAACCTGAATGAGGGGACAACCGCCTTTTTCGCTACAGAATACAACGCTGCCACAGGCTGCGAGAGCGGGCGCGTGCCCGTTTATGCGGTAGTGAAGATGGTGCCTGAACTGCCTGTTGTGGCTGACCTTTCTTATTGCGGCACGAGCGATGCCCAACTCGCCATTGCCGGCGCAAGCAACTCATCCCACAGATGGTACTCCGACGCGCAGGGCAGCACCTTGATAGCCGAGGGCAACAGTTGCACGGTCAACAACGTATCCGCGACCACCGTGTTCTATGTGTCCGCCAACTATGACGGATGCGAAACCGCACTGGTGCCTGTTACCGTCACCATCAACGGCATCCCCGCCATGCCGTCAGCCCACGGCACCACGCTCTGCGCACCGGGGCAGGCACAATTGACTGCCGTTACCCCCCAAGGAACCATCTGCCGCTGGTACGATGGTTACGGGGAGAATATCCTCAGTGTTGGCGATGGCCGTACATTCACGACAGAATACCTCACAGAGGGCTATTATTCCTATAAAGTCACCTCCTACAATGAAGAAACGGGTTGCGAAAGCCGGTCTGACACAGTCAATGTGTGGGTTGTCGCTCCGATGTCCGCACCGTTCACCATGGCCGACAGCATCTGCGGTCAGGGCACGCTCTATCTGGGGGCAATTACCAGTCGCGACGATATGGAATGCCGCTGGTATCTGAACAACCAACTGGTGCATACGGGCGACCGCTTCATCATAGAGAACGCCACCAGCACCGCTACCTACTACGTTTGCCAGCACGACTTGCAGAGCGGCTGCGAGAGCCAGAAATCGGCCGTCACCGCCAAAGTGTTCCCTGTCTATAGCACCTCTTTCAGCAAAACCGTGTGCGACAGCTATACCTGGGAGAACGACACCTATACCGAGTCGGGCGACTATACCAAGACATTACGCACCGTCAACAACTGCGACAGCACAGTGACGCTGCACTTGACCGTCAACAGCAGCAAGACTGCCGAGTTTGACGCTGTTGCCTGCGACAGCTATACATGGGAGAATGACACCTATACCGAGTCGGGCAACTACACCAAGACCTTGCAGACCGTCAATGGCTGCGACAGTGTAGTGACGTTGCATCTCACCGTCAACCGTTCCACCTCCTCGCAGGAGACCTTGACGATTTGCAGCAACGAGTTGCCGTTGAATTTCCACAATCTTACCGTAACGGAAGCCGGCAGTTATGACGTACACATCCTCAACCGGAATGGTTGTGACAGCCTCATCCACCTCACCGTCAATGTTCATCCGCAGCCTGAAGAGCCCGTTGTGTCTGACGTGGCCAAGTGTGGTGCAGGTCAGAACTTCACCCTCCGAGCCTCGGTAGGGGAGAACGGAACGGTATGCAACTGGTACAGCACGGCAGATGCGCAGCAGGTTGCTGCCGAGGGCGCATCGATGGAGTTGCGCAACGTGCTCCGCGACACCGTTGTCTATGTCAGCAGTTACAACGCCGTGACCGGCTGTGAGAGCGGCCGCGTTCCCGTGAGAGCCATTGTGAATGCCATTCCTGCCATGCCTGTTGTGGACAATCAGGAGAAGTGCGGCGGCGGCGCCTTCGCTTTTGAGGTCGCTCCGTCAAGGGAGAACAATATTACATACCGTTGGTATCCGTCGCCCAATGCTGCCGTGGCCATTGCCGGTGCGGGCGGCACCTACGCTCCCGAAGTCTTTCAGACCACTTCATATTATGTGGAAAGTTACAACACCCAAACGCAATGCAAGAGCGGCCGTCAGGAGGTTGTGGCTATGGTTCGTGACATTCCCTCCGCGCCCTCTTTTGAACCCTACGAGTTCTGCGGACAGGGCTCGCTCGTGCTCGACAATCCCCAAACAGGCAACTACCGCTGGTATGCCTCTGCCGATGCCGCCGAACCTCTCGCAGGTATGGAGCAGAACGCCATCGACCTTGTCAGCGAAAGCGTCACCTATTACCTCAGCGCTTACATCGACTATCAGAGCATCGTATGCGAAAGCACGCAACGCGGTGTACTTCAAATCAACGTTTATCCCGAATACCAACCCAAAACCATCTATGACACCATTTGCCAAGGCGTGGCATACAGCAACTACGGGCACAGCAACCTTTACGAGCAGAGCGGCGACTATACCGTCATGCTCAACCGCGTCTCTTCGCACGGCTGCGACAGCCTTGTCACGCTGCAACTGCGCGTCAACCCTGCCGTGGAAAGCCGCTTTTCAGAGACTGTGTGCGACAGTTATGTATGGAACGGCCAGACCTACAACCAGACGGGCACCTATCAGCAGACCCTCCGCACCGTCAACGGCTGCGACTCTACCGTGACCTTGCATTTGACCGTCAACAACAGCAAACGCAACGAGTTTGACGCCGTTGCTTGCGACAAGTACCTTTG
>CAVIPZ010000015.1:5878-18017 GCA_963644715.1 bacterium
ACTACACCAAGACCTTGCAGACGGTGAACGGCTGCGACAGTGTAGTGACGATGCATTTAGTCATCAACCGCAGCAAGGCATCCTCCTTTAATGCCGTTGCTTGCGACGAATACACGTGGCAGAACGACACCTATACCGAGTCGGGCGACTATACCAAGACCTTGCAGACGGTGAACGGCTGCGACAGTGTAGTGACGATGCACCTCATCATCAACAGCAGCAAGACCTTTGAGTTTAATGCAGAAGCTTGCGACGAATACACGTGGCAGAACGAAACCTATACCGAGTCGGGCAACTACACCAAGACCTTGCGCACCGTGAGCGGCTGCGACAGTGTAGTGACGATGCATTTAGTCATCAACCATCCTGTGACAGAACAGTTGCAGGCCACCATCTGTTTAGGCGAGACCTACAATCAGAACGGCTTCAACGTAACCCCGACGGCGGCAGGAACCTTTGTGGAGCGCCGCCAGCTCACGTCTGTCGTCACGGGCTGCGACAGCACCGCCGTGTTAACCTTGACCGTCAACCCGTCTTACAACGAGAACATCTCGCTGACCATCTGCACCAGCGCGCTGCCTTATACATGGCGCGATACCCTGTTTGCCGCCAATACCGAGTCGGGCACCTATACCTTCAGACGCCAGACGGTGAACGGCTGCGACAGCATTGTCAGACTCACACTTGTCATCAGCCATGAGTACCGCGAAAACATCGAGGCGCACATCTGCAGCGGCACCGTCTATGCAGCCAACGGTTTCCACGAGTCGGCTACAGGCGTTTACCAGCAGCGACTCATGGCCGTAAACGGCTGTGACAGTGTTGTCGTGCTCAACCTTACCGTCCATGAGCCCGTCGTCACCACGTTGAACGGCACGGTATGTCAGGGCGAGCGTTACACCCAAAACGGCTTCGACATCCAGACCACAGCGGCGGGCATCGAGCAGCATCAACGCCTTCTTGCCACTCGCTACGGCTGCGACAGCACCGTAATCCTCATACTTGCCGTGAATCCGACCTACAACTTTTCCGAGACTGCCGAGACCTGCGACAATGAGCCTTACATCTGGCAAGGCCATGCCAACGTAAGCATCCCGACGGAAGCGGGCACATATACGCTTTACGACAGGCAGACCACGGTAAACGGCTGTGACAGCATCTATAAGTTGACCCTCACCGTGCATCCTGCCTACACCATTGTGGAGAATGCTGTAACCTGTGCCAATGAACCCTACGTATGGCGCGGCCATAGCAACGTAAGCATCCCGACGGAAGCGGGCACTTACACCCTCTATGACAGACTGACGACGGAGAACGGCTGCGACAGCATCTTCGAACTTCATCTTGCCGTCAACGAAGTGAAGACCACCAACCTTACGGCTGCGGCTTGCCAGGGCGAGCGTTACACGCAGAACGGCTTCGATATCCAAACCAGAACGGCGGGCATCGAGCAGCACCAACGCAACCTCCGCACTGCCAACGGCTGCGACAGCACCGTAATCCTTACGCTTACCGTAAATCCGATCTACAGCTTTGCCGAGACCGCCGAGACTTGCGACAATGAGCCTTACGTATGGCAAGGCCACAGCAACGTCAACATCCCGACGACAGCGGGCGTTCATACCCTCTACGACAGTCAGACCACGGTAAACGGCTGCGACAGCATCTACAAGTTGACCCTTACCGTGCATCCCACCTACAGTATAGCGGAGACCGCCGAGACCTGTGCCAACGAACCCTTCGTATGGCGCGGCCACAGCAACGTAAGCATCCCGACGGAAGCGGGCACACACACGATTTACGATAGACTGACCACGGTAAACGGCTGCGACAGCATCTACAAGTTGACCCTCACTGTACATCCTGTTTACAACATGGAAGAGACCGCCGAGACCTGCGCCAACGAATCTTACGTTTGGCGAGGCCATGCCAACGTAAGCATCCCGACGGAAGCGGGCACTTACACGCTCTATGACAGACTGACCACGGTGAACGGCTGCGACAGCATCTACAAATTGACTCTCACAATTCATCCTGTTTACAATAGGGAGGAGACTGCCGAGACTTGCGACAATGAGCCTTACGTATGGCAGGGCCACAGCAACGTAAGCATCCCGACAGCAGCGGGAACTTATACGCTCTATGACAGACTGACCACGGCGAACGGCTGCGACAGCATCTACAAACTGACGCTCACTGTACATCCCACATACAGCATAGCGCAGACTGCCGAGACTTGCGACAATGAGCCTTACGTATGGCGCGGCCACAGCAACGTAAGCATCCCGACGGCTGCAGGCACTTACACGCTCTATGACAGACTGAGCACGGCGAGCGGCTGCGACAGCATCTACAATCTGACTTTGACCGTGAAGCCCGTGAAACACAAGGATGTTTATGCAGAAATCTGCTATGGAGACATCTACACCTTTAACGGCAGGGTATATGATGAAACGGGCGACTACAGCGCAACGCTCACTTCTTCCGCTATGTGCGACTCCATAGTGACGCTGCACCTGACCGTCAATCCGGTTTATCATATCGACACGGCCATTTACATCTGCCAAGGCGCACTTCCATACACGTTCGACAACGACCATGTCTTCACGCAGGCCGGCAACTACACCGTAGCACTGACCTCAACAAGCGGCTGCGACAGCGTTTATAGCATTGACGTGTTAGTAACCCCTTATACGCGTCTTGCCGAAAGGGCTACGGTCTGCTCCGATGAACTGCCGTACCTGTTCAAGGGACGCAGCTACACCCAGTCGGGCGTTTACGAAGTCACGGAGACACAGGACAACGGCTGCAACGTGATCACCACCTTGACCTTGACCGTCAATCCTGCGTACAAACACTACGACACGGTTACGGTATGCCAAAACAGGATGCCGTACCAGTACGATGCCAACCGCCTCCTGACCCGCGCGGGCAACGACACCATTCACTACCGCACCGTCAAGGGTTGCGACAGCACCGTGATTGTGACTCTGTATGTGCAGCCCAATCCGGTCTCTTCAGACACACGCTATGTGTGCGAGAACGACCTCCCGCTGCAGTACGGCGGCCAGACCATCACCGAAGCCGGTCAGTACGATGTAGTGTTCCGCCGTGCGAATGCCTGCGACAGCATTGTCACGCTTCAGGTTGTGGTTAATCCGACCTACAATGATACCGAGAACCTTGTCATTTGCCAGAGCGAGCTGCCCTATACTTGGCGCGACACCACCTTTATGGAGGGCACCAACAGCGGCAGCTACGTGTTCCGCCGCATCAGCGTCAACGGCTGCGACAGCGTCACCACGCTGGCTTTGACAGTACACAGCACCTACCGCATTGCGGAAACTGCTGAGGTTTGCGAGGGCGAGCCGTTTGTATGGCAAGGACATGCCAACGTGAACATTCCCGCCACGCCGGGCGTCTATACGCTTTACGACAACCTGACCACCGTAAGCGGCTGCGACAGTGTACACGTGCTGACCCTCACCGTCAACAGGGCTTATCATCTGGACGAGACCGCCACCGCACGCGATGGCAGGCCGTTTGTATGGCAAGGCCATGCCGGCGTGACCATCCCGACCGTTGCCGGCACCCACGTCATCTACGACAGACTGCAGACCGCCGAGGGTTGCGACAGCGTCTATAAACTCACTCTTACTGTCTTCAGGACGTTCTACCACGAGAGCAGTGTTGTTACCTGCGAGAACGAGTCTTACGTTTGGGAAGGCCATAGCCGCATACAAATCCCCACAGCTCCGGGCACCTACACTCTTTACGACAGCCTGCTCACGCGCGACGGCATGGACAGCGTCTATAAACTCACGCTGACTGTCAATCCGGTCTATTATGCTGAAACCGTGGCTGAGGTGTGCGACAATGAGCCTTACGTATGGCAAGGTCATAGCCGTGTGAGCATACCGGTACTTCCGGGCAATTACACCCTTTACGACAGCCTGACCACCGTTAGCGGCTGCGACAGCGTGTTCTGTCTCAAACTCACTGTGTCGCCGTCGTATCTTAACGGTGAGAATGTTGCCGTTTGCGCCAACGAAACGCCTTATATGTGGCGCGGAAGGTCTTTGACCGCTACGGGCGTCTATTACGACAGCCTGACCACCGCCCGCGGCTGCGACAGTGTCTATGTGCTCCGTCTCACCGTCAACCCGTCCAACACTTACCGCAGCAGAGACATCGAGCTTTGCCAGGGTGAAACGGCCACTTGGCGCGGACGTACGCTCTCTGAAAGCGGCACCTATACCGACACAGTAACCAACAGCTACGGCTGTTCTGACTTCTACACCGTGAATGTACTGGTGCATCCCTCTTACCACATCGCAACCGCTGACACGGTGTGCAGCAATGAACTGCCTTACGTATGGCAGAGCTATACGTTAAACGAGAGCGGCACCCGCACGGTGAACATGCAGACGGCCAACGGCTGCGACAGCGTACTCACATTCAAGCTTACGGTGCTGCCGTCGTACAATTACACCGAAAACATCACCGTATGCGCTACCGAAGCACCCGTTGTATGGCATGGCAGAAGTCTTTCAACTACGGGCACCTATTACGACAGTTTGGCTACGGAGAGCGGCTGCGACAGCATCTACCGTCTTAACCTTGTGGTCAACCCGTCTGTTTCGCAGGCAGACACCGCCGTGGTGTGCGACAGCCAGCTGCCATACTTGTGGCGCGGCCGCCAGCTGACAGCCACGGGCATCTATACCGACACAGTTCCCAACAGCTATGGCTGCCAAGACCGCTATATGCTGAACCTTACGGTGAACTCGAGCGTAGTGGCCTCCATTATGGACACCATTTGCCAAGGCGACCGCTACCAGCAGAACGGCTTCGACACGTTGCCTGCACAGTACGGCATGGTTTATATGCAGCAACGTCTGCAGACCGCACAGGGCTGCGACAGCACCGTGAACCTCATTCTCACCGTCAACAGAAGTTACGAGATACCCACAGTGGCAGCCACTTGCGACAATGTGCCTTACGAATGGCGCGGCCGTCAATATGAACAGGCCGGCACCTACTACGACACGTTGCAGGCTTCTACAGGCTGCGACAGCATCTTTGTGCTAAGGTTGACCCTCAACCCCACATACGAGGTGTTTGTTGAAGACTCCGCAATGCGCGAACACGCCTATACCAACTACGGCCTCAACTTCACGCCTATGGAAGAGGGCGACTTTGAGTACTCCATCCAGTACTACACCGCCGACGGCTGCGACAGCATTGTAAAACTTACCCTCCATGTGGCCTACAACTACGGCATTGACGACATAGGCCAAACGATGCAGTTCAGCATCTATCCTAACCCGGCCGCGACAAACCTCCACATCGAAGGTATGTTTATGGAAGAAATATTCCTCTATAACATGAACGGCAAACTGGTGTCCGCCAAGCGCGCCGACAGCGACACCTATGCCGGGCTCTATGTCGGCAACCTGCCTACGGGCTACTATATGCTGCGCATCAGGCTTACCGACGGCAGAACCATCGACAAGAAAGTCATGGTGCGTGCCCGATAGCGGCAACTCGTTGCATTGAAATTGACATAATGATGAAACAAGTTGATTGACAATTGATTAAGGTTCGGTGCTGTGTGCATCGAACCTTTTTTTGTACATTTGCCGGCTTTTTTGAAAAAACGAAACTTGATGAAAGAGATGATCAACGTTGGAATAGACATAGGTTCCACAACTGTAAAAATAGTAGTTCTGGACAGTCAGAAAAACGTTCTATATACTGACTATCGCCGCCACAATATGAACATCCGCGAGACGGTGCAGCAGGCGGTCGCGCCGATGGCGGAGCGTTGCAAGGGCAGCAGCCTCAAGGTTGCCGTCACCGGCTCCGTCGGCATGGGCTATGCCGAATGTTGGGGGATGCCCTTTGTGCAGGAGGTGATTGCGGCCGCATCGCTGGTCAAAAGCCGCTTTCCGGAAACCAAGACCTTCATCGACATCGGCGGCGAGGACAGCAAGATGATCTTCTTTGAGCAGGGCAGAGTGCCCGACATCCGCATGAACGGCAACTGTGCCGGCGGAACGGGCGCCTTTATCGACCAGACCGCCAGCCTCCTCAACATCGAGCCGTCTGAACTGAACACTTTGGCGGAGCATGCCGAGACCGTCTATCCGATAGCCTCGCGCTGCGGCGTCTTTTCCAAAACAGACATCCAGAACCTGTTGGCGCGCCATGTCAGCAAAGAGAATGTGGCCCTGTCGGTGTTCCACGCCGTGTCGCTTCAGGTCATCGGCACCCTTTCGAGAGGCCTTGACGTGAAGTCGCCCGTCTTTTTCTGCGGAGGCCCGTTTGCCTTTCTGCCGATGCTCAAGAAGGTGTTCCTCGAAAACCTCCATCTTACCGAGGACGACTGCATAGCGGTGCCTGACGCCAAAGTGGTGCCGGCATACGGCGCTGCCCTGATGGCCGAGACGGGCTGCAAACAGGATTGTTCTCTCGATGATTTCCTATACAAGATTGAAAACCTGACCATTGACCGCGACACCGCCCTCAAGAACAACAGCCTGCCGCCGCTCTTCAAAGACCGTCAGGACTTTGAGGGCTGGAAGCAGCAGAAGCAGAACTTCTTTGTGCCGCGCGTGACGTGGGAGCAGCTCAACGGAAATACCGTTTTTGTGGGGGTGGATTCGGGCTCCACGACCACCAAACTTGTGGTGCTCGACAGTGAGGGGCGTATGCTCTACCACGACTACCGAAACAACCAAGGCGACAGCTTCGGCACATTCCTCAACGCGCTCATGGGATTCAGGGATGCCTGCAACGAACACGGCTTCAAGCCTGCCATTGCAGGCAGCGCCGTTACGGGCTACGGCGAGAACCTCCTCAAGACGGCCTTCGGGCTTCATTACGGCGTAGTGGAGACGATGGCGCACTATATGGGCGCCAGAAGCGTCTCGCCCGAGGTCTCCTTCATCCTAGACATCGGCGGGCAGGATATGAAAGCCATATTCGTGGAAAACAAGGCTATACGCCGCCTCGAGATCAACGAGGCCTGCTCCTCGGGCTGCGGCTCTTTCATTGAGACCTTTGCCCGCATGATGGGCTACACCGTGTCGGAATTTGCGCAGATAGCCTGCAAAGCCCAGCATCCTTACGACCTCGGCACGCGCTGCACCGTCTTCATGAACTCCAAGGTGAAACAGGCCATGCGCGAGGGCGCGCACCCCGAAGACATTTCAGCCGGCTTCGCCTATTCGGTCATCAAGAACTGCCTCTTCAAGGTGCTGAAACTGCGCCAGACCAAAGAACTGGGCGACCATATTGTGGTGCAGGGCGGCACTTTCAAGAACCTTGCCGTGGTGAGGGCCTTAGAACTGCTCACCGAAAGGGAGGTGCGTTTCTCTGACATCCCCGAACTGATGGGTGCCTACGGCTGCGCGCTCTTTGCCAAGGAACATCCCTCTGAACATATGCTCACGCTCGATGACCTGCTCTCGATACAGCAGTTTGAGACCGAGCCGCAGGTGTGTCCGGGCTGCCCCAACCACTGCACCGTGCTTTGCTACAAGTTCTCGAACGGCCGCAGTTACTATTCGGGCAACAACTGCGAGAAAGTGTTTGCTAACGAGACGGAGGTCACCGTCAAGGGGCGCAACCAGCACCACGAGCGGCTCAAACTGCTCTTTGGCAGACCCGCCGTGCCCGCAGCGCAGGCCAAGCTGCGCATCGGCATCCCGCGCGCACTCGGCGTGTTCGAGCTCTATCCGTTCTGGCACGCCCTCTTTACGGAGTGCGGCTTCGCCACGGTGCTCTCGGGACCGTCAACCAACAAGCAATACGAACAAGGACTCCACACGGTGATGTCCGAGAATATATGTTTCCCCGCCAAACTGATGCACGGCCACGTCTTCGACTTGGCCAAGCGTGGCGTTGACCGCATCTTTTATCCGTTCATCGTGATGGAGCATCAGGCCGATGCCAAGGTGCGCAACAGTTACAACTGCCCCATTGTGGCGGGCTACTCTGATGTGATGAAGAACGCCATTGACACCCAGTCGCGCTTCGGCATCCCATTTGATGCCCCGGTTGTATCTATGAACAACGAATCGTTTATGCGTCAGAGTTGCCGCGACTATCTCAAGAGCCTTGGCGTTGACCGCCATACCGCAGACCGGGCGACAGACGCTGCCGTGAAGGCGCAGCAGGTCTATCTGGACACCCAGCGCCGCCGTGCCGAAGAGATTGTGAAGCAGGCCGAGGCGGACGGCAGGATGACTGTAGTGCTGGCCGGTCGCCCTTACCACTCTGACCCGCTGGTGCAGCACAAGATCTCGGACGTGCTCGCCGACATGGGCATCGACGTGGTCACCGAGATGGTGGCCGGCGACAACGATGCCGACGTTTATCGCGAGTTGGACTCCGTGACGCAGTGGACCTACCCGAACCGCATTTTCAAGGCCGCGCACTATGTGGCCAACAGCAGCGGCAATGTCCACTTTATGATGATAACCTCCTTTGGCTGCGGTCCCGACGCATTCATCATCGACGAGGTACACGACATACTCGGGCGCAAAGGCAAGAGCTTGACCTTGTTGAAAGTGGATGACGTGAACAATATCGGCTCCTTGCGCCTCAGGGTGCGCTCCATGGTGGAGAGCCTGCAGTTCAGCCGTCAGGAGAAAGTGAACCTGCCGTTCGTGACCACGCCGCCATTTCAGGCTGCCGACCGCCGGCGTACCATACTCGCGCCCTACTTTGCGGGCGGCTATTCGGAATTCATCCCCACCATCTTCAAGATGGCGGGCTACAATCTGGTGACCTTGCCGCTGGGCGACCGCGAGTGTGTGGAACTGGGACTGCAGTATGCCAACAACGAGGTCTGCTATCCTGCCACCATAGTAGTAGGCAGCCTCCTCAAGGCGTTGCGCAGTGGCGACTACAACTTGGACGACACCGCCGTCATCATCACGCAGACGGGCGGCCAGTGCCGTGCCACCAACTACATCATGCTGATCAAGAAAGCTATGGTAGCGGCAGGCTTCGGCAATGTGCCTGTGTTGTCGCTAGCATTGGGCAACACTCTGGCCAACGAGCAGCCGGGCTTCGTGCTCGACACCAAGAGCCTTGCCTTGCCTACGCTCAACGCCCTCTTGTATGCCGACTGCCTGTCGCGCATCTATTACGCCTCGAGGCCGCGCGAGAAGCAGCCTGGGCTAGCCAAGCAACTGCATGCCAAATATATGGAACTGTGTTTCCCCTTGATAGAGTCGCGCGACTACAAAGGCATGAAGAGACTCTTGGGCGAGGCGGTGCGTGAGTTCACCGACAGCATCTATGTGGGCAAGAAACTGCCGCAGGTTGGGGTAGTGGGCGAGATCTACATCAAATACAATGCGTTCGGACACCTCAACGTGCTCGACTGGTTGGCCGACCAAGGCGTAGAGGTCATCGCGCCCTCCATCTACAACTTCTTCATGAACAGCTTTGTCAACAAGCACATCAACAAGAAATACCACATCAAGCCTGTCAAGTACCCGCTGTTTTTCACCGACATGGTCTATAAAATCATAGCCAAGTATGCCAAGACGTATGATGCTGTCTGCGCGCCGTTTCCGCATTACCGGCCGTTTGCCGACATGTTTCACGATGCCGAGTTGGCGTCGCGCATCATCAGCATGGCGGCCAACTTTGGCGAGGGGTGGCTCATACCGGCGGAAATGTCGGCATTGGCGGAGAGCGGCGTCCACAACATCGTCAGCCTGCAGCCCTTTGCGTGCATCTCCAACCACATCATCTCCAAAGGCATCGAAAAGAAAATCAAGACCTACTATCCCGACCTCAACATCCTGAGCATCGACTTTGACGGCGGCACCAGCGAAGCCAACGTCTTCAACCGTCTGCACTTCCTGATAGAAAACAACTGAAAAACGGGAAAACAAGACTTGCGACTTAATTAGGAATTAGGAATTAGGAATTAGGAATTAGGAGGGCAACACGCGTAGCGCATCTACATTCTGCTTTCGTGTGGCAGTCCTGTGAAGCAAGTTCATACTACGACCCTTATTATGTTGCCTTTCCTCACCAGCGGCCTGAAGTCTTTGCGGTGTTCTTCAAGGTCTTTGTGAGAGATGTTGTAGATTTTCAGCGAGGATGATCTGGGATAACGGTTATAGAAAGGATCGAAAGATGAATACCAATGGCATTCTGCGACCTGCAGAATCTTGGGCAACTCATTCCAAAGCATGAAGAGTTTGCTCTTGTTGGCGATCGTGATGCCCATCGTGTTGTCGTGCATCTTGCTAATGCAGATAAGGTGTTGCCGTATTTCCGTATCATTGTCCATATCTGCTTTGGTTTTCTTGTGAGCAACAGAGACATTGCGGTTAAAGCGTTTGTTGATCTCCGTCATCTTCATTTTGAAAATGTCACCATGCGGAGCATTGTCCTGCATCTGGTTTGAGATAATCCAATAGTGGATCATCTCATGGATGATAGTGTCTTGCACAATGTTTTCCGGCTCGTCAACCTTTGTGCTGATGACAAATACAAAATTGGAGTAATGCCAAGAGCCGTCAGCATTTTTCTTTCTAAGGCATCTTACATTGCCGAGGGAAGTGCGGGCGTTGCTTAGTCTGAAGGGGAGCGGCTTCAGTTTACCCTCAAACATCATCGTGTTGTATTCATCGAACTTCCGTTTGATATAATCAAGAGTTGCAATCATTTTTTACTGTTCCATTCTGTCCCTCTGGACTTTGTGAAGCCCTTTAGCCAAAATCCAAAGGAAACGGCATGGCAAAGGTATAAAATATTAGAAACAGATCTTTTTTAACAACCAAACTTTTTAAGGATATGATATACGGATACATCAGAGTGAGCAGCGACAAACAGACTGTAGAGAACCAACGCTTCGAGATCAACAAGTTCTGCGAGCGCGAGAAGATGAACATTGATGGATGGATTGAGGAAACCATCAGCGGGACCAAGGCGTACAACAAGCGCGCCTTGGGAAAATTGCTGAATCACGTGCAGAAAGGCGACTTCATCATCTGCGCTGAACTGTCGAGATTGGGGCGCAACCTTTTCATGATTATGGAGATACTGAACATCTGCATGACCAAAGAGTGCAAGGTGTGGACCATCAAGGACAACTATCGTCTGGGCGATGACATACAGAGCAAGGTGCTGGCCTTTGCCTTCGGCCTTTCGGCAGAGATTGAACGAAACCTTATCAGTCAGCGCACCAAGGAGGCGTTGGCGAGGAAGAAAGCCGAAGGCGTTACATTGGGGCGACCGAAAGGCAAGAAGACCGCTCCAGAGAAATACAAACTACACGGGAAAAAGGCGCTGATTGCCGGGTTGCTGGGCGAAAACGTGTCCAAGCGCCAAATAGCCAAACTATGCAAAGTAGACCGCAATACCCTTGATCGATTTATAAAGCAATTTCTGGCAGAATAGAACTGGGCGTTTTCGTGCAGCAAAGCGGAGCGCCCTGCGACTTCTCTGGCTCCGACTCGTGGGTGATACTCTCGCCCATCGAGCAGAGCATCAAGCGCAAGATTGAAGCCGTGGGCACGCCACTTAAGGATTGGGACATCAACATTTATCGTGGCGTACTCACTGGCTACAATGAGGCATTCATTATCTCAACAGAGAAACGCGACGAGATTCTTGCAAACTGTGCAGACGATGCGGAGCGTACAAGAACGGCTGAACTTATTCGGCCCATTCTTCGCGGCAGGGACATCAAGAGGTATGGGTATAACTGGGCTAATCTGTGGTTGATAAACACTCACAATGGCATAAAAGGCAAGCTGGAGCGTGTTCACATAGAAGATTATCCTGCAGTAAAGGCTCATCTTGACCAATATTGGGATAAAATCTCAAAGCGAGCAGACAAGGGAGAAACACCATACAACCTACGTAACTGCGTATATTTGGAGGATTTTTCTAAGCCAAAAATTTGCTGGGCAAGTGTTGGAGAAACGGAGTATTCCTATATACCTAAAGAGTTCTTGCTTTTGGATACCAATTATTTCTTTGCTACTGATGATCCATTAGATATTTTAGGTATACTCAATTCCAAATTGATCACATGGTGGATAAATACGGAAGATACGCCCATTGGCAATGGCGGGGCATATAGGCACTATAAGTACAATAT
>CAVIPZ010000016.1:0-1216 GCA_963644715.1 bacterium
CTGATAACCTCATTGACAGAGGTGGTGTAGTCGAAATGGTAATAGTTTCCGGGCATAAACGGATTCTCGATAGAGTCGCCCGCAACATAATGTTCATCGTCGGCGAGGATATACTCCCCGTAGCGCAGCCCGATGAAGATGGTGTTTCCGGTGGCGTACCCGAACTCAAGAACCAGTTTGTCGTTCTGTTCGGGAGCGTCGCCGACTCGTTCCCAGGCGTGGGTCGGATAACTTTTGCTGCCGCCGCCGGGCTGGTAGTAGAAACTGAAATAGAGCGAGTCGCCGATGTTCATCTTGCGGCGTTTCGTAAAGTTGCTGTCTAAGCGGATTTTTACGGATGTAAGCGTGTCGGCCGAAAAAACGTCGCGGTCGGCATGGGCATAAATCTTGCCGTTCTCGTCCAGCGCATCCAGCGTCACCACACCGATGGTGGGCGGATATATGGGGTAGGAGTTGTTGACGAAGCCTTGCCGGTCAACCCACAAACTGCTGTCCGGAAAGCCCGTATAGTTGGAAAAATCTTCCACAAAAGGAAGTTTTACGGAGATGTCGGTGCTGCTTTTGTGCTGTGATGTCTGCCGGGCTTGTTTTACGAGCGCCGGGTTCTGTGGCAGTCCGGTCAGGATCTCTTGCGCCCGTCCCGAGAAGGACAGGGAGAGAAAAAACAGCAGTGATAATGTCTTTAATCGGCTAAAGGGAATCATGGGGGTTACATATTTTGTTCGCCACTTGCAGACGTGCTGTCGGGCAGTTCGCTGATGTCTTTGCCAACAACCAGCGTAACCTTTTCGCCCATCTTGATTTCGCTTCCGGCGGCAATGTTGTGCCCGCGGTACAGCACTTCAAGAACGGCATTCTCGTAAGGGCTTGGTTTTTCAATGATTTTGTCCACCTTGAGACCTTGCGCTTCGAGCATAATCTGCGCTTGACGGAGCGAGATGTCACGCAGTTCAGGCATCATCACGGTTGGGGGGTCGGCGGCGGCTATGGTCAGATATACTTTTCTTCCTTTCTTGACTTTCTCGCCCGGCGAGGGGTTCTGTTTGAGCACAGTGCCGGGCATCGCCCCGTCTTCATACAACTGGTCGTTCACTACGAAGACAAAACCCTCTTGCTTGCCGCGTTGGGTCAGTTCTTTTGAATCTTGTCCGGTAAAGTCGGGCATGTCGAACTCTTTGCCGTGTCTGGTGAAAATCCGCAAGGACAACATGATTAC
>CAVIPZ010000016.1:1226-16932 GCA_963644715.1 bacterium
TGCCTGTAGCAACCAGAATGTGGTAGCCTAATTTGTTCGGATCCGGTCGTTTTATCGAAAATGCCATAATTGTTATTTGCGTTAACTCGAAAACGCGCTTTTTATTTTATACAGGCGGCAAAGATACAAAAAAAGAAATGTATCGTGAAAGTTATGTTTTTCTGCATAATCGGGTTGTGCATCAAATGAAACGCCCGGCAATATGGTGACTGCCGGGCGAGATTGTCAGAAATTCAGCCTAAACTTGCCGTTTAGTTTGCAATTACCCCGAAGAGGATGCAGGCTACGATGAAAGTGAAGACTATGTTGAAACTCTGCGCCGTCAGGAAAGCTTTCAGCGACTGCCGGTTTTCTTTGGAGAATATCTCCTTGAAGCGTGTTTCCAGTCCGATGCACACAAAGGCGATAGAGAAGAAGATGCCCTGAAAGTTCTTTGCCAGCGATTTGTATTTGACGGTTTCGCCGGCAATTTCAGTGCCGCCGGCAAACCAGATGCTGAAAACAATGGAGGCGACAACCATGCCGACCACAAATTTCGGGAAACGTTCCCAAATGACAGCACCGGAGACTTTCTGCACATTTTTGGTGCCTCTGATAGACCAATACAAGGAGATAAAGAACGCCGCAACGCCGATGAGCACATTCTGTGAGGCTTTCACGATGACGGCGGTGTCGCCGGCCTCTTCGCCCAGCAGACCGCCTGAAGCGGCCACGGCTGCCGTAGTGTCGATGGTGCCCCCGATCCAGGCGCCAGCTACCTGTGCGGCGGCCACAGGGTCGCTGAACAGGTGCGGAAGTGTCCACTTGCACAACAACGGCATAATGTAAAGCATAGGAATGGCTATGACCATAACGAGAGAGATAACGTAACTGAGTTTCTTTTGGTCGCCTTTGATGGTGCCGCAGGTGGCAATGGCGGCAGAAACGCCGCAGATGCTGACAGAACTGGCCAGCATTGTTGCCATCTCGTCATCTACTTTGAACACTTTGCGCGACACCCAAAAACCGAAATACCAGACGCAGATGACTACAATGAGCGCCTGCGCCAACCCGAAGGCTCCGGATTTCATGATTTCGCCAAAAATGACGGTGGCACCTAAACATACAATGCCGATTTTGATGTAAAACTCACTCTGTATGGCCGGTTTCAGCCAAGCCGGTACGCGGAAGCAGTTGCTGATGACCAACCCGAACAGCACCGCAAACAACACCGCCTCGAGTCCGTATTTCTTGCAGAACGGGATGCTTGCACATAATTGGGCCAACATGGTAAGGATGAATATGAGCAGAAAGGAGACAAAAATGCCTTTGACGGGCTTGCGCGACACGGCGGCCGCTGCATAGATGATAGCCAGCAGGAAGAGAAAGGTTATGCCTGTGTTGATCCATCCGGATGCTGTGGTCAATGATGTGACATTGAGCATCTTGAAATGGCTCATAAAGGACGGGGCAATGGCAATGAGGAAAAGTACGATGAATCCGAGCACTACGATGAGCCACTCTTCGTTGATGAACGGTTTTTTGATGGTGTTAGTCATAAATAGTTTTTTTATAGCGGATGATTAAAATTTGACGGAGAGCATGGCGGTCATCCCGTGTCCTGATTTGTTGTTTTTCTGAATGTCGCGCAAGGTGTAGCTGACGCGCAAATTCAGGTGCTTTTCCGGCCACCAGTCGATGCCGGCAGAGTAATAGGCCGAAACGCTTTTGCTGTCAGACAGGTCTTTCTGGTAATAGTCGTAGCGCAGCACAGGACGAAGTTTCTGCTTTGCCGGGCTGAACTTGCCCCAGCCAAAATGAAACCAGTATCCTGCCGTAAGGTAGAAGCCTTGTGTGCAGAATTCTTTTGATATGGTCTCCTGGCTTTCGTTTGTTGCAGAGATGCCGGTTTTGCCCCATACATACTCGCTGCGAATGGTAAGGTTGCCGTCCTTGTATTCGGCGCCGCCGCTGTATCGCAAACGGAGCAGGTTGTCGAGTTTGCCGTCGTCGTATCTCCCCCAATAGGCGGAGCCGGAGAGGGTAAGATGCTTGATGAACGGACGGAACTCGATGCGCCCGGCGAGGTCTTTGGCCATATTGTCGGTTTTTACATTCACGCCGTTGCCGCCGAAGATGCCGATGTAATAGGTCAGGAGCGGGTATTTTTTGCTGTCGCGTTCAAATTGCGCCAAGGTGCCGTAGAGTTGGATGCCGAGTTCGCGCCCCATAGTGTAACTGCTGATGCCGGAAACGTCTTTGTAACCGGCAAGTGCAGAGATGACCTGTGCATTGTCTGCAAATTCGAGGTCAAGCGGAGCGTAAGGGTTCTCAAGCGTGAACGGAGTCTTGAACTGTCCGGCCTGCAGGTTGATGTGGCGGCAGAACTTTACCCTCACATATCCGTCCACCAGTTTGGGGCTGTTGGCAAAGTCGGCCTGCAAACGAAAATCGAGGCGTGGCGTGATGTTGCCTTTGAGGTCAAGCCGGGCGCGGCGTATCTGGAAAGCACCGGTTTCGTGCAGGGTGTTGTCGTTGGCAGTCTGGTTGGTGTAATCGTACTGAAAGTTCACCATGCCTCCGACAGAGAGATAGTCGCTGATATGGAACCTGCGGGGGACAACGGTGTCTTGCAGGTTCCGTTGTCGGATGCCGTCGCCCGTGTGCTCTACAGCCTGTGCCATCGAAGCAGATGATAACCCCGTTAGAATAAAAAGAATGTAAAAAACTGCTCTTTTTTTCATGTAATTAAGTCTGGTTTTTACTCATTTGAAATGCGGTTGCAAAAGTATTTCAGACGGTGTTGCTTCTTGTCATCATTTGCCAAAAGCGTGTAAGAATACCGAATTATTACTGTAAGGATTATTGTAAATGATTAAAATGCAAATTGTTACAAAATCGTGTTGGAGCGTGGGTTTTACTGATGGGCTATTGCGGCGGAAATGCTATCTTTGCTCCCCAAATTGAAATGCCGGACACGATGACAAGAGAAATGTTTTTTTATTCGTTGCTTATCTTGTTGCTCATTGCGACAATCGTGTTCGTGATCTTGTATGTGAAGTGGAAATTTGCGTACAAGAAGTTGCTAAAGAAAAGCCTGCAGCGTCCGGAGCAGAAGTTTGAACTGATAGAGACGGCTTCGTTTCTGGATGCCAAGGGTGAGGGGGCGGCAGAAGAGCGGCTGCTGAAAGACTTGTACCGTCTTTTTGTAGAAGAAAAAGTATTTCTAAACCAAGACATAAGTCTTTATGAACTGGCCAAGAGGTTGGGAGTCAACAAGGCAACCCTTTCGCACACCATCAATATGCGAATGAACCGCAATTTCCCGACATTGCTGAACGAATACCGTATTGAAGAGGCAGTGCGGCTGTTGACGGACAAGAAGACAGGAAGTTACAAAATGGAGGTGATTGGTGAGATGTGCGGATACCGCAACCGGCAGGTGTTCCATTCTGCCTTTAAGCGCGAGACCGGCCTCACGCCCGTGCAGTTCCGCGAACTGATGACCAACGAACACGAAAGGGGATAGGAATGGTTACTATTAGGTCAAAGCCAAAGATAACATAAGTTCATTCGTTTTTCAGGTATTTTTGATAATGGCAATCTAAAAACTCTTGGCTGGGACAGAAGCGGTCGGGCAGATATATTTTCTTTTTTTGAAGGCTGACAAGATAATTTTTAAATGTTTTGTCTTCGGTTTTTTCTATCATCTCTTCAGATACGATGATGTTGTAGTCTGGGGTTATAGCAATTAGATATTTGTCAAAAGCTTTATGGAACAAAGTGTTCAAGCATAAACCATTTTCAGGATTGCATCGGTATTGTTTGCCCTCACTCCAATCAACAATGTGAC
Source organism: bacterium (assembly GCA_963644715.1). Classification (GTDB taxonomy): domain Bacteria; phylum Bacteroidota; class Bacteroidia; order Bacteroidales; family WCHB1-69; genus F23-D06. Next base: position 5,059 of record CAVIPZ010000016.1, read on the forward strand.
AAGCTTCCAACAATTCGGGATTTCCTACGCCAGAGATACAGCACCTGAAATTGTATGAACTCAAAATAACCGAACGAAAAAACGCTTGGTTTATTCTTTGTTTGACGGTTGCCAAACGCTCGTTGCCTTCAGGTAAATGTATGACATCTATGTCTGTTGCATTCTCTGAGCTGGCTTGAGCATATCTGGCTATAATACATTCACTCTCGAAAGCCAATTCGTCGGGGGCATTGTAAAACTCATTCCAGACATCTTGTTCGATTTTTGAACCATGTCCTAATCCTACGATGCCTTTTTCTCGCAGACTTGTATCAAGCCGTCCGATATTTCCCACTTTCATGTTAAGCACACTTGGACTTCTGCCAATGATTTTGGCGTACTTTACAATCATCGGGTGTGTTTTATTGCTGTCTTTGAAAGGTATTTTACAATATACATTGAAAGCAACAATGGTTTCTTCTCTGGTCCAATTGTTTTTCATACGTTGAATCTCAAATCAATCAACTTCAGCATAAATATGCGTTATCTCCCCACCTTTTTCTCACTCTCCGTTCGATTTGTTGGAGAGGATTTCTTTCACCCAGTCTCTGAACAGATAAAGGTAGGCGCGCTTGAAGATGTGCTTGAACATGTATTTGTCTTCTTTGTGGTTCAGTGCCACCTCGTCGGGGTGCGTAAGGGGCATGATAGGGTAGGCGTTGCGTTTAAGCCGCCGTATCTTGCGCTTGGTCTGCTGCCCGAAGCCGATGTTGGTGACAAGGTTCAGGTAGGGTGTGATGCACATTCCGCCATGTGCCCAGATGTGCAGGTTGTACTGGTAGTCCAAATAGGTGGCATTGTAGCGTTTGATGATGCCGAAACGCTTGGTCCAGTAGATTTTCTGCTTTTTCTTCTTCATATAAGGCGCAACAATCTTTGCAAAGTCATCGGCAGAGTATTGGTCCATCGAGAGCGAAAATCCGTTCCATTTGTTGCGCCAGGTGGCAAAGCCCCAGGTGGAGGCGTATGCGGAGAAGAAGTACGAACTTTCGCCTTTGCGCATTCGCTTGCCGTACCGCTTGCGGCTGTGATGCCGCAAGTAGGTGCCGCCAATGCTGTAAATCTGTTCACTGTTCCTGTATCGACATAATAACTCTTCGCAATAGGGGAAAAAGTCATAACTCGGCAGGGTGTCTTCAAAAAGGATGATGCCTTCGCTTTCATTTTCGAAGAACCACCGCATAGCCTTGTCAATCATCACAGACTTGCCTTGGTGAGTGTCCTCCCAAAGCGTGTGCTTCTGACAGGGCCATTCGGGTTGTATGACAGAGCGGGTCTGATACACCCGCTTGCGGTCCAGTATGCTGCCCGTCTTCGGCCCGTCACAGGCTACATACAGCTGCGTAGGCTGCACGGCCCGCAAAATCTGGAACACGTTGTGCGTCTCCTCTATCCTGTTGTATAATATGAGCAATACAGGAACCTTGAACATCTTTATTCTTTGTTGTGGGTTAGTCTTTCAGTTATGCCAATTCGTGGATTACCAGACCAGAACGGAGCTTGGGCTCAAACCAGGTGGTCTTGGGCGGCATAATGTTGCCCGTGTCGGCAATGTCGATGATCTGTTTCATGGAAACGGGATAGAGCGCAAAGGCAACGGTCATCTCGCCACTGTCCACACGACGTTTCAACTCGCCCAGTCCGCGGATGCCTCCCACAAAGTCGATGCGTTTGTCGGTGCGCAGGTCTTTGATGCCTAAGATCTTGTCCAAGACATGGTCGCTCAGGATTTTGACATCCAGCACGCCAATAGGGTCGTTGTCGTCATACTTGCCGGACTTTGCGGTGAGTTTGTACCAATGTCCGTCAAGATACATGCTGTGTTCGTGCAGTTTGGCAGGTTTGTAAATCTCTGTGCCCATATCTTCAACTTCGTAGGCTTCGTTCAATGCCAGCAAGAAAGCCTCTTTGCTCAAACCGTTGAGGTCTTTCACTACTCGGTTGTAGTCGATGACATTCAATTGGTTGTCAGGGAAAATGACAGTCATGAAGAAGTTGTATTCCTCTTTCCCGGTATGGTTGGGATTGTGCTCCTTCTTTTCTTGTCCAACCAAAGCGGCCGCAGCGCTTCTGTGGTGACCGTCGGCTATGTACATGGCGGGAACTTGTTTGTCGAAGATCTCTACCAACTCATCGATGAGCTTGCGGTCGTCGATGACCCAGAAACGGTGACCGAAACCGTCTTCTTTGGCGATGAAGTCATAAACCGGTTTTGCACTGGTTACAGAAGCCACAATCTCGTCGATGCGCTTTACGGCAGGGTAGGCGAAAAACACCGGCTCTACGTTGGCATTGGTGATGCGGACGTGTCTCATACGGTCTTCTTCTTTGTCTTTGCGGGTCAACTCGTGTTTTTTGATGACCTTGTTCACATAATCCTCACTGCAGGCGCAAGCCACAATGCCGTACTGCCAATGGGCATTTGCATCGGTCGGGTTCATGCTTTGGGCATAGATGTACAGTTTTTCCTCTTTGTCCTGTACCAGCCAGCCGTAGTCTTTGAATGCGTTGTAGTTTTTGACAACTTGAAGGTAAACCTCAGGGTCGGTGTCTTTGACGCCTTCCGGAAGGTCAATTTCTGCCTTGGTGACGTGCAACAGCGAGTAAGGGTTGCCGGCACACTCCTTGCGGGCTTCTTCGGTGTTCAGAACATCATAAGGACGACTTGCCAGTTTCTCGACAATGTCAACGGGAGGACGAAAGCCTCTAAATGGTTTGATGATAGACATATCTTTTATGTTTTTGCTATTGTTGTGTTTTGAATTAATACAAGGCGCAAAAGTAAGAAAAATAATGAAAACCGATTTTATTGTATTTTTGCGGTGCTGTAATTTTGATATATGAAACCGATACAAATGGTTGATCTGGTGTCGCAGTATGCCCGGATGAAAGATGAGATGGACGCAGTGCTGCACGCCGTGCTGGATAGCGGACGCTTTATAAACGGTGAGGAAGTTTCGCGGTTTCAGACCGAACTTGCCACCTATACGGGGTCGCGCTATGCGGTTACTTGCGGCAGCGGCACCGATGCCCTGATGCTGGCAATGATGGCTCTTGGTCTTCAGCCCGGCGACGAGGTGATAACGGTTCCGTTCACTTTTGTATCTACGGCCGAGGTGCTGTCGCTGCTGGGACTGAAAACACGTTTTGTGGATGTTCGCCCTGACACTTTTACGATGGATTCGCAGCAACTCGAAGCCGCCATTACCCCGAAAACAAAAGCCATAGTGCCCGTTCATCTGTATGGTCAATGTGCCGATATGCAATCCATTCTCGACATTGCCCGCCGGCACGGATGCTTTGTGGTAGAAGACGCATGTCAGGCTATAGGCGCAACAGTCTCTTTTGACGACGGCAGCCGTAAACAAGCCGGCACGATGGGCGATGTGGGCTGTCTCTCCTTTTTCCCGTCCAAAAACTTGGGCTGCTACGGCGACGGCGGTGCTCTCCTCATACAGAACGAAGCGTTGGCCGCCAAGGCAAAACAACTGGCAAACCACGGAATGATCCGGAAATACTGCTACGGAACAGTAGGCATAAACTCCAGACTCGACACACTTCAGGCCGCCGTGCTGCGCATAAAGTTGCGACATCTTGACGAATTTGTGCAAGATAGATGCGCCGCCGCCGCTTTCTATAACCAATCACTGTCGGATTGCTCTTTTGTTGATATACCTGCAATTGCAGATTATTCTACCCACGTCTATCATCAATACACTTTGAAACTGAAGAACTTTGACCGAAACAGTTTTGTGTCGGCCATGAATGTTGCCGGTATCCCTACGATGGTCTATTACCCAGTGCCGCTGCACCTGCAGAAAGCCTACAACAGTTTGGACTACCGGCGCGGCGACTTCCCCGTGTCTGAATCTTTGTCAGAAACTGTAGTCTCCCTTCCGATGCATACAGAACTGGACGAAGAACAACTGCGCCACATTACGCAACAGATTCTGTTGTTGCAGTCAAAAAGGTGAACAAGAAAGGTCAATAATCAAGCACGCTTACAATAAATGAACTTACGAAACGTTAACGAAAAATTATTTGCATTTGCTGGACAGATGAAAAATGAACAACGCTATTTTGCTCATTCTACCGCTGTTGTCGATGAAGGAGCTTCCATAGGAGAAGGTACCAGAATATGGCATTTCACCCACATTATGCCGGAAAGCATTATAGGACGCAACTGCAATATCGGGCAGAATGTTTTTGTTGCCTCGAATGTGAGGTTGGGCGACAATGTGAAAGTGCAGAATAATGTTTCGATATATGAAGGAGTTGTCTGCGAGGACGATGTCTTTTTAGGACCGTCGATGGTGTTTACCAATGTGCTCAATCCCCGGAGCGCGATAAGCCGCAAGGATGAATATCGCCCTACAATGGTAGGGAAGGGCGCCACTATTGGTGCAAACGCTACCATAGTTTGCGGACACGACATCGGACGCTATGCTTTTGTCGGCGCTGGCGCCGTGGTCACCCGTTCGGTGCCTGATTATGCTATGGTGGTTGGCAACCCCGCCCTCCAGATCGGATGGGTCAGCGAATACGGCCATAAACTCAACTTCGACAAGGACGGCATCGCAATATGCCCTGAAAGCGGACAGCGTTATCGGCTTGAGCAAAATTCTATCGTAAAAATATCTGATGGAGAGGAGTCCCAACATATATAGCAAGTCCCTTTTCTTTACACTGCTGCTCCTGCTGCCGGCATTTTCGTTGTTTGCCACGCACCAACGGGCGGGCGAAATCAGTTATGTTTATGTATCGGGTCTGACATACGAATTTACAATAGTGACCTATACCTATACGCCCAGTCCTGCCGACCGCCCGGAAATAGAAATTGTTTGGGGCGACGGGACCACAAGTACCGTGCAAAGAACCCGGAAACTGAACTTAGGCAACGACATAAGCAAAAATATCTATATTACCCGGCATACGTTTCCTGCTGCGGGCAGTTATCACGTCTCTTTTGAAGACCCCAACCGCAATGCCGGCATTGTAAATATTCCGAGTTCTGTAGAAATCCCGTTCTTTATTGAAACTACTGTCGTAATCAATCCTTTCATTGGCGGAAACTCTTCGCCCGTGCTCGAAAATCCGCCTATTGACAACGGTTGCACCAATGTCATCTATTGCCACAATCCTGGGGCATACGACCCAGACGGAGACAGCCTTTCCTATTCACTTGTGAATTGCCGTGGACTTGACGGGGAAGAAATACCCGGTTATACACTCCCTGCTGCCTCCAATTCCATCACTATCGATTCACGGACCGGAGAACTTGTGTGGGACAGCCCGACAACGGCAGGTGAATACAATGTTGCGATACTCATTCAAGAATGGCGAAACGGCATCCTCATCAGCAGTATTATCCGCGATATGCAGATTACGATAGCCCCGTGCAACAACCGCCCGCCAGAAATCGAGGCTGAAGACACATGCGTGTTGGCGGGCACGCAACTGCAAATTCCTGTCCGGATTGCGGATAGCACCTCTACTATGGTGACGTTGACGGCCAGCGGCGAACTGCTGCATCTGGCAGAGTCTCCCCTTTCGTTTGGATATGTAATTGATTCTGTGCCGTATAACGTGGAACTGAATTGGAATACAACGTGCGAACACGTCAGAAAAACACCCTATACGCTGCTTCTGAAAGCGCAAGACAATGGTCCTCAGGTCGAATTGGCCACATTCAAGACCCTTCGGGTTCAGGTAGTGGCGCCTGCTCCGCAGAACTTGCAGGCTCAGCCCGTCAACAACAGCATTGTGTTGCATTGGCAGCCCGACTCGTGCGAGAATGTCGTGGGCTATGATGTGTACCGCAGAAACGGCAGCAATCCGTTTGAACCGGACTATTGTGAAACAGGAATGCCGGCAAGAGCGGGCTATTACAAGATCGGCACTGCTTCAGGCTGGGATTCTACCGTTTTTGTAGATGACGGAAGCACCCGTCCCCTTTGCCATGCCACTGAATATTGCTACCGGGTAGTGGCTTTGTTTGCCGACGGTGCAGAAAGCTATGTCTCTGATGAGGTGTGTGCTGCGATAGTGAACGATGCCCCTCTGATTGTCAATGCAGATGTTGTGACTACCGACTCTTTGAACGGAACGCTTAAGGTGAGATGGCTGCGCCCTCCTCAAATAGATACCGTTGCTTTCCGTCAACCCTATTTCTATGAACTTTACCGAATTTCGCCGGCAGAAGGCGACACTTCGCTTTTGGCCCGGACTGCGGCTGATCCGCTTTCAGAAGAGCCTGAAGCGTATCTTGACCACGACCTCAATACGGCAAACTATGACTACACATACAAGGTGTATTTCCTGAATGATGAAACAATCATAGAAAGTTCTGACCCGGCTACGTCTATCTTTTTGTCCCTCACGCCAGGTGACAGAAAAATGCATCTGTCTTGGTCGGTGCAGCAGCCTTGGGTGAATGTGGACTATACGGTCTATCGCAAAGATGACATACATGCGGAATGGGATTCTGTGGCGACAACTCCAAATGCTGTTTACACAGATTCGGGTTTGGAAAATGACAGAATGTATGGCTACTATATCTGCGCACGAGGCTATTATATGACGAATGATACCATAGGACCACTTTTAAACCGGTCACAATCCGAATTTGCTGCGCCTTTTGACAATGAACCGCCAAAGATGCCAGAAATTGAGGTCTCCACAGATTGCGAAAAGGTGTCATTGAAATGGAATTTTGACACAGATAGCGCCGCCTCTGAAATCTGCCAATATTATATATACTACAAACCTTCCGAAAAGGCCGCTTTCTCTTGTGTAGATTCGTTTATGGCAGCAGATGCTTGTCTTAACGCCCAATGTGAGTATTTGCTTCGGGATTTTGAAACTGTGGTTGGATGTTTTGCAATGAGGGCAGCAGATTCCAACCGCAATATGTCTGAACTTTCAAATGTTGTCTGTTTTGATGTATATGACTGTCTTGAATATAGTTTCCCCAATGTTTTCACCCCCAATGGTGATGGACTTAATGACCGGTTTGAGCCGTACTCGCCTTATTATGGCGTTGTGAGGGTGAATATGCAGATCTTTAACCGTTGGGGACAGAGGGTCTTTGCCACGTCAGAGCCGGCTATACAATGGGACGGAACCGATGAAAATACGGGAAAACCTTGCTCTGAAGGCGTGTATTACTATGGATGTGAAGTTTTTGTGAATACGTTATCGGGCGAATACTCCTACCTTCTAAACGGGTCTGTTACGCTGTTGAGGTAAAGAATCGGGATTGACAAGTCGAGTCGCCGTTATTGACCTGTCGCTATGACGAGGCAGAAGTCGTCAATGTCTTTTTGGTACAAATGGAAAGAACGCAACCCGCCGTCTGTTTCAACGAAGCCGGTTTGTTCGTGAATGGGGTTTATGGTGATGCCTTTTGGAAAACGCGGTGTGTTGACAATCTTGTAAATTGACTCTTTGGCGCACCAGCAATAATAGAGTTCATCCGGATTGTTGAGGTCACACCAGGTTTTTTCTTCCGCGTTGAGAATCTTGTCGGAAAGTTTCAGGATGCGGTCGCCTTTTTTTTCGACATCTATGCCCACAAACGTTTCTGACGAGACGGCGACTGCTGCATATTGATTGGAGTGAGAAAAAGAAACGTGCCACGGCTTGAGCAGAACCGGAGCTCCGTTTTCTGCATAGTGGAGATTATCAAGGGACAACGGGAGGCCAAAATGTTGGATAAGGTCAGTTAAGGCGGCGCGGCATGCCAGCTTTTCAAGTCTTCGTTTCTCGTTGTGCAATGCGCGAATCTCTTCATTCCTGTCAGAATCTGATGCGAGGAATGAATGAAAAAACGCTTCGCTTTCCGAAATCTTCCAGACTCCAATAGCAAGCGAAGCGTTCAACTGTTTCCTGAACAATGCAGGCATTGCGGACAAACTATCGTTTTTCCTGTTCTTTTTCTTTGATCTTGACCAGTTGTTTTTTCAGAGCGTCAATGGCAAGGTCGGTGGCTTCTTCAAAACTCTTGGCGGTTTTGCTGGCCAAGGCATCGTTGCCCCGTATTTTCATCCGGATCTCGATGGTCTTGTTCTCCGGCGCGTCCGTGTTCTCGAGTTTCAAAGTCACGTCAGAACCGATGATGCCGTCGTGCATTTTGTTCAGTTTACCGACTTTCTCATTGATGAAAGTCTCTAACTTCTGATCTGTTTTGAAATGGACAGAATTGATGTTGATTGTCATAGTAACCTCCTTTTTTTATGCCCTGGGATGGGCTTGTTTATAGATGGATTTGAGTTGTTCCATGGAATTGTGCGTGTAGATTTGGGTGGCGGCAAGACTGCTGTGTCCGAGAATCTCCTTGATGGCATTCAAATCTGCCCCGTTGTTGAGCATATGGGTGGCAAACGTGTGCCGGATGACATGCGGGCTTCTCTTGTCTATTGATGTTACCATATCCAAATAGTTGCGTACAGTTCGATAGATTGCCTTCGGATATAATCGCTCTCCGTTGACGGCAACAAAGATAAAATAATTTTCGTTGGCAACGGCAATGTTTTTTTCATATTCTTCCAAATAGGCCATGATGATATCGTGCAACTTATTGCCAAACGGAATCAGCCGCTCCTTATTGCGTTTGCCGATTATTTTTACGGTGTTTGCCGACAAGTCAATGTCGTATCTTCTGATACTCAGCAACTCCGACAATCGTATGCCAGTGTCGTAAAACAGTTCGATGATGAGGCGGTCTTGTTGCCCCTTGAAACTGTTTTCAAACAAATCTTCCTGAAAGAGTTTCTCCATGTCTTTTTGCTCCACATATTCCGGAAGTTTGGTGTGAAATTTTGGCGACTGGATTTGATTGAGCGGGTTGTGTGTCATGCGTCCGATTTTTGCCTCATAACGATAGAAACTGCGCAGAGCGCTCACTTTACGTGTGACGGAGCGTGCAGTGTGCCGGTTGTCTTCCAGCAACGTGACGATCCATGACCTGATTTGTTTGCTTGTTACTGATTCTGGAGTGTCAATGCCATATTCCTCTTTCAGGAAGTTGAAAAACTGTGCTAAATCATTTTGGTATGCGGTCAAAGTATGGACAGACATTCTCCGTTCACACCTTAGATAGTCTAAAAATTGTTCACATTCTTTCATGGTGTTATGGCCTTAAGGCAAATTAGCGGCAAAAAAAAACAGGGAACAACCCTGTTTTTCTTGATTGGCACGACTGTCGTTATTCGTTTTCAGCTTCGCGGAGATGCTGCACGTAGATAGCCTTGCGCAATTGCTCCCTCCGGATGACGCTCTTCTTTGTGAACTCTTGACGGCGGCGGATTTCTTTCTTCACTCCGATTTTGTCAAATTTCTTTTTCAGCCTTTTGAGTGCCTTGTCGATGGAATCATTTTCCTTGATGGGAACAATAATCATAAAAAATACCTCTTTCTTTTTTTGTTAATAAATATGTGTTACAAAAACGGCTGCAAAAATACACTTTTTTGAATACATACCGGTATTTTTGTTTAGATTATCCGTAAAATATCAGACAAAGGTCTCCGCAGTAGTTAAACTAAGGCTGTCCGTCAGCATGTTTTCGAGTGTGATGCCATTATGATAAATCAGAATCAGAACGCGCAGATATAATATATGTATAAAAATAGAATTATGATTTTGTTTTGCTTCTATTGTCTCTCTGGCGTATTTATCGTATAATGTAAGAGGGAAAGTGTGAAAACAACAATGCCGATGCGAGTGTAAGATACGTTGCCGAAGTACGGGTGCGCATCGATAGAAAGAAGAGGTCGAGTGAAGATGATGAAAACACGTCAAAAAAAATGACTTTGGGGGAGGATTTGAAACAGCTTCTGGGAGCGGGTGTGATTCGATTTTTTTGCAAGATTTGGGAAAATGCTCCGAAAACGGATTTTTTTCGGGGCGTTTTCGGGGCTGATTTTCTGGGAAAAAGGGGTTGCCGGGTGGGGATTTCGGCAAAAAAAGCTGGTGGAGAAAAATTTTTTCGCATTGGTTTACAACGAGTTGGCGAAAAAATGCAAAAAAAGTGCAGGGGGGCGCGCCGAGGTAATTGCCAAAAGCGTATTTTTGCAGCCGCTAACCGAGAGGGACAGAGCGGCGACGCGGAGAGAGGGAGGTTGGCGACGTTCATTGAAAGAATGGAAGGATGTAGCAAATACTCAAGGAAATTTTTTTTGAGATTCGCAAGCGATAAAGTCGGGACAGACAAAAAACAATAGAAAGAGATTAATTAGGATGGAGAGTTTGATCCTGGCTCAGGATGAACGCTGGCGGCAGGCTTAATACATGCAAGTCGAACGGTAAGGCCAGAGGCGGCAACGCCGATGGCACACGAGTGGCGCACGGGTGCGTAACGCGTATGCAACCTGCCCGTAACCGGGACAAAACATCGGGAAACTGGTGCTAATATTCCATGGCCACGTTTTGGGGCATCCCTTGGCGTGTAAAGATTTATTGGTTACGGATGGGCATGCGTATTATTAGGTAGTTGGTGGGGTAACGGCCCACCAAGCCGACGATGATTAGGGGTTCTGAGAGGAAAGTCCCCCACACTGGAACTGAGACACGGTCCAGACTCCTACGGGAGGCAGCAGTAGGGAATATTGGGCAATGGAAGCAATTCTGACCCAGCCATGCCGCGTGAAGGAAGACGGCCCTATGGGTTGTAAACTTCTTTTGTCGTGGAGTAAACCCGGTCACGAGTGGCCGGTTGAGAGTACACGAGGAATAAGTATCGGCTAACTCCGTGCCAGCAGCCGCGGTAATACGGGGGATACGAGCGTTATCCGGATTTATTGGGTTTAAAGGGTGCGCAGGCGGATCGGTAAGTCAAGGGTGAAAAGTCCGGGCTCAACTTGGACCGTGCCTTTGATACTGCCGGACTAGAGAGCGATAGGCGTGGCTGGAATGTGACGTGTAGCGGTGAAATGCTTAGATATGTCACAGAACACCGATCGAGAAGTCAGGTCACGAGTTCGCAACTGACGCTCATGCACGAAAGCGTGGGGATCAAACAGGATTAGATACCCTGGTAGTCCACGCTGTAAACGATGATCACTCGTTGTTGGGCGGCGACGTTCAGCGGCCAAGCGAAAGCGATAAGTGATCCACCTGGGGAGTACGATCGCAAGGTTGAAACTCAAAGGAATTGACGGGGGCCCGCACAAGCGGAGGAGCATGTGGTTTAATTCGATGATACGCGAGGAACCTTACCCGGGCTTGAACGTAAGACGAATGCCGAGGAAACCCGGCAGCCTACGGGCGTCTTGCGAGGTGCTGCATGGTTGTCGTCAGCTCGTGCCGTGAGGTGTTAGGTTAAGTCCTGCAACGAGCGCAACCCTTACTTCCAGTTGCCAGCACGTAAAGGTGGGGACTCTGGAGGAACTGCCTACGCAAGTAGAGAGGAAGGTGGGGATGACGTCAAATCAGCACGGCCCTTATGTTCGGGGCTACACACGTGCTACAATGGCGCGCACAGAAGGCAGCGACCCTGCGAGGGGGAGCGAATCCCGAAAGCGCGTCTCAGTTCGGATTGGAGTCTGGAACCCGACTCCATGAAGTTGGATTCGCTAGTAATCGCGCATCAGCCATGACGCGGTGAATACGTTCCCGGGCCTTGTACACACCGCCCGTCAAGCCATGGAAGATGGTGGTACCTGAAGTCTGTACCCGCAAGGAGCGGCCTAAGGTAAAACTGTTAACTGGGGCTAAGTCGTAACAAGGTAGCCGTACCGGAAGGTGTGGCTGGAATACCTCCTTTCTGGAGCGACTTTATCGACAAGCGAAAATCTCGTTCCGCGAGTATTTGCTATACATCATTCTTTATATAGATT
>CAVIPZ010000017.1:0-16904 GCA_963644715.1 bacterium
GAACTTAGAGCTTAGATGCGTTATGCGTATTTTTCCGTTTTCAATTTTCCTTTCGTAAAAGTGTTATCTTTGCGGCTGTTTCAAATATCGTTTCCACATAACCGCAATGCGGTTATTGTCAAAGATTTACAATCAAACAACAATAGTTTCAAAACAAAGACATGACACTCGAAACCATCCTTGCCAAGGCACTGCAGAATACATTAAAAGAACTCTACTCGATTGACACGGAGATAGAAAACGTTGCCATACAGCCCACCCGGAAAGAATTTGAGGGCGACTTCACCATTGTCGTCTTCCCGTTTGTGAAAGCCGCGCGGAAAGCCCCCGACAAGGTAGCGGAAGAGATTGGCGCACGGATTCAGGAGCAAAACGGCTTCATCAGCAGTTATAATGTCGTCAAGGGATTTCTCAACCTCTCCGTTGCCGACAGTTTCTGGACAGGATTCATGCAGGAGCACCGCAACGACGAGGCGTTCGGACACTGCAAGCCCATTGACGAAGCCCCCGTGCTCATCGAATACTCCTCGCCCAACACCAACAAGCCGCTTCATCTCGGGCACGTCCGCAACAACTTGCTCGGCTACTCGGTTTCCCGGATACTGGCCGCCTGCGGGCATCCTGTGATACAAGTAAACCTTGTGAATGACAGAGGCATCCACATCTGCAAGTCTATGGTGGCATGGCTTCGTTACGGCAACGGCGAAACGCCGGAATCTTCCGGCGTCAAAGGCGACCATCTTGTGGGCAAGTACTATGTGCTTTTTGACAAGCATTACAAAGAGGAGCAGCAAGAACTCCGCGCGAAAGGCATGCCCGAAGACGAGGCCGCGCAACAAGCCCCGATCATGCTTGAAGCCCGCGCCATGCTGCAGAAATGGGAAAACGGCGATGAAGAGGTAAGACGTCTTTGGCAGATGATGAACCAATGGGTCTATAAAGGCTTTGACAGCACCTACGAGCGGCTCGGCATCAAATTCGACAAGACCTACTACGAATCGGAGACCTACCTTCTTGGCAAGGAACTGGTGGCCGAAGGACTCAAAACAGACGCTTTCTACCGTCATCAAGACGGTTCTGTGCGTGTGGATCTTACAGACGAGGGACTGGACGAGAAGATCCTGCTACGCAAAGACGGCACCTCCGTGTATATGACGCAAGATCTGGGTACCGCACGGCTTCGTTACGAAGAGTTTCATCCCCAAAAGATGATTTATGTCGTCGGCAACGAACAGAACTACCATTTCGACGTATTGAAGCTGATACTGGCGAAAAAGCTCGGCAAGGCATTCGGCAACAGCATCCATCATCTCTCATACGGCATGGTTGAACTGCCTGACGGCAAGATGAAATCGCGCGAGGGCACCGTAGTTGACGCCGACGACCTTATGGACCGCATGTACCAAGAGGCCAAGGCCGGCACCGAAGCATTAGGCAAGTTCAACTTCAACAAAGAAGAGGCAGACGCCTTGTACGAGATGATCGGTCTCGGGGCTTTGAAATACTTCATCCTGAAAGTGGATCCGGCCAAGAACATGCTCTTCAACCCGGCCGAATCTATCGACTTCAACGGCAACACCGCACCGTTCATCCAATACACGCACGCACGCATCCGCTCGCTGCTGCGCAAGGCCAAAGCGGAACACATAGCTGTTGAGACGGTGCTGCCTGCCGACATCGCGCTCGGCAAAGAGGAAAAGAGCATCGTGAAATGGCTGTACCAATATCCGCAAACGCTCCTTTCGGCCGGCGACAACTACAGTCCCGCCCTGATTGCCAACTACATCTATGAACTGTCAAAACTGTTCAACCACTTCTATCAGGAAACGCCGATCATGAAAGAGACTGACGAGAGCCTCCGCATATTCAGGCTGCAACTCTCGCGGTTCACGGGCGACACCATCCGCAACGGCATGGCGCTGCTCGGCATCGACGTGCCTGAGAAGATGTAACCAAGAAGAACGCCCGTGCATAAACAGATTCTCCGGCTGGCCATTCCCAGCATCATCACCAACATCACAGTACCGTTGCTCGGGATGGTTGACGTGGCCATTGTAGGGCACATCGGCAATGCCGACCATATCGCGGCCATCGCGTTAGCCACTATGGTATTCAACCTCATCTATTGGAATTTCGGATTCCTGCGTATGGGCACAGGCGGACTTACCGCACAAGCCTGCGGCGCCGGCGACCGTGAAGCATGTACGGCCATATTGGTACGGGGCATCGCCATGGCACTCGGCATCGCCGCGGCTCTGCTCTTGCTGCAAGGTCCTGTCGCATTTTGCTGCAAGAAACTGATACACAGCAGCGGCGAAACCATCGCCCTGATGCTTTCCTATTTCTACATCCGCATTTGGGCCGCGCCCGCCACCTTGGGACTCTATGTGCTCAAAGGCTGGTTTATCGGCATGCAGAATGCCCGAAGCCCTATGGTTATCGCCATCGTATTGAACATAGTCAACATCCTGTTCAGCCTGCTGTTCGTCATCATCTTCCATCTGGGCATCGAGGGCGTGGCGTGGGGCACCGTCATCGCACAATACAGCGGCCTTGCCCTCGCCGTGGTCCTGTGGTTCTGCCGCTATGGCGAACTCCGGCACTGCTTCCGCATCAGGGAGAGCCTCAAAATCAAAGAGATGGTGCGTTTCTTCAAAATCAACACCGACCTGTTCCTGCGCTCGCTCTGCCTGATTGCCGTCTTCACTTTCATTCCCTACATCTCCGCCAAGATGGGCAATACCATACTGGCTGCCAACACCTTGCTTATGCAGCTGTTCACGTTGCAGTCGTACATCCTTGACGGATTCGCCTACGCCGGCGAGGCACTGACGGGCAACTGCATCGGCGCCCGCGCCACGCAAAGCCTGCACCGCATTGTAAAGCAGCTTCTCCTTTGGGGCATCATCTTCGCCGCCGCCTTTACCCTACTCTATGCTTTCTTCGGCCACGGCATCTTCCGCATCCTCACCAACGACCCCGTCGTCATCAATGCGGCTATGGACTATCTGATATGGGCGCTGCTGGTGCCCGTTTGCGGATTCGCCGCATTCATCTTCGACGGCGTTTATGTGGGAGCCACCGCCTCCAAAGAGATGCGCAACATCATGTGCATCGCCACCGCCGCTTTCTTCATCCTCTATTTTCTGCTCATCAACAAACTGGGAAACAACGCCATCTGGCTCGCTTTCATCATCTTCTTGCTCGCACGCAGCCTGCTGATGCTTTTCAAGAACGGCAAAGTCATTGACACCGCACTCGAAAAGACAAACGCAAAATAGCGACAACCTTTTTGCTTCAAAAAAAACAATCATCCATAACTATACCGCCCGCTATGCGATTAGACAAATATTTATTAGAACACCATTTCTTCGCCTCACGCGAAAAGGCACAGACCGCCATCAAGCACTGCACCGTCAAGGTGAACGGAAATGTGGCTGACAAGGCCTCTATGAACATCACCGATGACATGGAGGTGGAAGTCATCGACATCTTCAACCGCTTTGTCAGCATGGGCGGGCTGAAACTCGAAAAGGCCGTCCGCGACTTCGGCCTCGACTTTGCCGGCAAAACCGTGCTTGACATCGGGTCTTCAACCGGCGGCTTCACCGACTGCGCCCTCCAGTACGGTGCAACGCATGTAGTGGCTGTAGATGTCGGCAGCAGCCAGTTGGCATCCGGCCTCCGCACCGACGCGCGCGTCACCTCCATAGAGAACAAAGACTTCAGGCAACTCTCCCCAGCGGAAACGGGCATCGGACAATTCGACTTCATCGTGTCTGACGTGTCGTTCATCTCCCTTACCCTGATACTGCCCCACTGCCTTCCGTTTTTGAAACCCGACAGCCAAATGGTGTTGCTCATCAAACCGCAGTTCGAAGCCGGCTCGTCGTTCTTGAATCGAAGCGGCATCGTCACCGACCCTAAAGGCTATAAAATCGCAATCCAGAAAGTGGTGAACGAAGCCGTCAACCAACACCTTTATCTCCACGGTCTTGAAGTATCCACCCTGTTCGAGCGGCACAAAAACGTTGAATTTCTTGCCTTGTTCTCTCTTTCAGAATCTTCTTACCAATTGAATCTCAACGAGATATGCGAAAAAGTTAAAAACATCAAAAAAACGCTCTGACAGAACTGCACCTGTCTGCTTAAATTGTATTTTTGCACCCAAAAACGAAAACAGTGCAAAAATGAAATACATACATACGGAAGCGTTCAGACAGGAGATTGTAGAAGCCGCCATCATCATGTTCCGAAGGCATGGCTATGAGAAGACCACGATGGAAGACATTGCGTACAAAGCGCGGAAAGCGAAGCGGTCGCTATACAATCATTTCAAGAGCAAAGAAGAAGTATTCGGGGCGGCATTGAAGCAAGAATTGACGGGCGTGCATGATGTGCTGGCTCCAATATTCGAAGACGACTCGAAATACATTCTCGAAAGGTTTAACGCATACCTGCTGAAGCGGGCAGCGTTGCTGTCGGATGCGATTCTATGGCAGCAAGTGTTGAAAGGCGAGGTTTCGGAACGGAGCAGAGGACGGGCAGAAACAGTTTCGGATGCCATTGCCGAATTTGACAATTGGGAACACAGCGTGTTTGTCCATGTCTGGGAATCGCGTCCAAAGCCCGCAGATTATCAGGAGTCTCCTGTTGAAGCCATCGCCTTTGCTGACATGATTCAGATGTCGCTCAAAGGGCTCGACATCACATTCTTTGTTCAGAACAAATACGGGCAGTACAAAGATTCCTACACATTCCTCATCAACCTGCTCCTCGAAAGCGTAAAACTCAACTGCGTCAACATTTTTTCATCCAAATAAGTCAAAACAATGAAAATCAAACGATTATTGCTCTTTATTTGTTCTGCCTGCCTGCTTACATCCTGCAACAAAGGGATGAAGTCAATTGCCGGCGACTACAGTTACAAGGTTTCGGGGGAGGTTAGGCTAATCACCCCCCGGCTGCTCGACAGCACGCGTTACGACACCACCTATCAGATAGTTACGCAGCGCGGGCAGATGGACGTACACATTGACAAGCAGCAGAAGGATTCGCGGCTCATCGTGACGCTCAACGAAAGCAGCGGCGGCATTCACACCCTCTATGCCACTGTATCTGGCGACTCGATCCTTTTTGACCCCGCAGACCTCTCCATGGCCATACATCTGCTTTCTGCCAGCGGTTCCACTTCGTCAAACACGCTCTCTTCGGTCTATCAAGTGGCCGTTGAGGGCAGCGGCATTGCCAACGACGACATGCTGCTGATACGGCAGACGTGGAACGGGCGGCGCACCAGCGACAGCACCGCCACCCTATATGCTCCCAAAATGACATTCATAGCTGAAAAGAACTGATATGACTTACCGGAAAACCCTTTTCATAACCGCCGCCGTTCTTGTCTTAGGCGGCACAGCCTGCCGGCATAAAGTAGAGTTGCCCGAAAAAGAGCCTTTAAAGGTTTCGGTTGCCGTCATCGACTCTGTGGCCGGCGGCATGACCCGCACCTACGTGGGCGAAGTGCAAGAAGACATGTCCATAGCGCTCAGTTTCCCTACAGGCGGCAAGATAACCTCGGTGCATGTCAAGGACGGCGACCATGTTACGGCCGGACAGTTGTTGGCCACCATTGACAACAGCAATGCGCAGAATGCCTACAAGAGCGCCGCGGCCACGCTGAAGCAGGCGGAAGACGGATACCGGAGGCTCAAGAAAGTGTATGAGCAGGGCAGCCTGCCCGAGGTGAAATGGGTGGAGATGCTGACAAACCTCGAAAAGGCGCGTTCCATGGAGCAACTGGCAAAAAAGCAGGTTGAAGAGTGCAGCATGTACGCCCCCGTGTCGGGCATTGTCAACAAGTGCAACCTCAATGCTGGAGCGCGGCTGCTGCCCGGCGAGCCCGCTATGACTATTCTGGACATGAAAAGCGTTTCGGTGGTGTTCTCGGTGCCTGAAAGCGACATCGCCACCATAGCCATTGGAAGCCCGGCAATGCTTGCCGTGCCGGCGCTGCAAGACAAGACCATCGCCTGCACCGTCACCGACAAAGGCGTTGAATCCAACCGCATATCACACAGTTACCAAGTCAAGATCAAGCTTGCCAACGCCGACGGAAACCTAATGCCCGGCATGGTTTGCAAAGTGTCGCTTGAGGGCCGCAGCAGCGAAGGCATTGTAGTGCCGGCGCGGGCCGTACAGACGCGCCCCGACGGGCTCAGTGTCTGGGTTGTCCACAACGGGCAGGCTCAGATCCGCTATATCCAGTCGGCAGGCTTCACCGCAGGCGGAGTTGCCGTTGCCAGCGGCCTCACCTACGGCGACACCGTCATCACGGCCGGATACCAGAAACTCTACTCCAACGCGCCTGTATCTGTCTCCTCATCACGATAGCAACCCGCCACAGCCATGTCTTTAAGCAAGAAAAAGTCAAATCACATACAGAGCGCGATGCGCCACCACAGCATCATCTTCCTGATTGTGGGGGTGCTGGTGGTTTTCGGGTACTCCTCACTGCCCAAACTCAACAAAGACGAATTTCCGCAGTTCACCATACGGCAAGGCATTGTTGCGGCCGTCTATCCCGGCGCTTCCGCGCAAGAGATTGAAGAACAGGTGACCAAGCCGTTGGAAAATTTCCTCTTCACCTATCCCGAGGTGGACAAAGAAAAGACCTACTCCGTGACGGAGAACGGCATTGTTTATGTTTATGTAGAACTCCGGCTTTCGGTCAAGGAGAAAGACGTGGCATGGTCGAAGATACGGCACGGGCTGCAGCTTTTCAAGAAGACCTCGCTGCCGGCGGGCGTGCTGGAAACCGTTGTCGTAGATGACTTCGGAAACACCTCTTCAATGCTGCTGGCGATAGAGGCACAAGACCGTACCCCGCGCGAGTTGGAGAAATATGCCGAGAAACTGTGCGACAACTTGCGGACCATCCCCTCGATGGGCAACCTCAAGATCTCGGGCAAGCAGAACGAAGAAATAGCCCTGATCATTGACCAGGACAAACTTGCCGCATACGGCATCAGCCAGCGCGCCCTGCTGATTGAACTTTCCACACAAGGCTTCCGCACGGTAAGCGGCAGCCTTGACGACGGCGAGGAGAAGTCGATGGTCCACCTCAGCATCCCCTACCAGTCGGAATACGAGCTCGGCGAGCAGATCATCTACGCCGACCCGTCGGGACAGGTGGTGCATCTGCGCGACATTGCCCGGATTGAACGGCGTTATGCTGCGCCCAAGAACTTCATCCAATACAACGGCGTTCCTACCGTGCTGGTATCCATGGAGATGACCCCGGGCAACAACATCGTCGCATTCGGCCAGGAGGTAAACAAGATGATTGAGAAAACGGGCACGCAGATTCCGCCTGACATCCACATCCACAAAATCACCAACCAGCCTAAAGTTGTCCAGGACTCCGTCAAATCGTTCCTGCGCGACCTCTTCATCTCCATCATTGTAGTCATCGCCGTAATGCTGACGCTTTTCCCGTTGCGCACGGCCATCGTGTCAGGCACGAGCCTGCCCGTATGCACCGGGGTCACCTTAGGGTTGATGTACCTGTTCGGCATCGAACTCAACACCGTCACGCTTGCGGCGCTCATTGTTGTGCTGGGCCTCATCGTCGATGACTCCATCATTGTCATCGACGGCTATGTGGATTTGCTGCACAGCGGCCACTCCCGTTGGTATTCGGCGGTAAACAGCACGCGCCAGCTGTTTGTACCGATGACACTCGCCACGCTGGCCATCTCGGGCATGTTCTTCCCCTTGACGCGCATCATCACCGGACCTGTCGGCGACTTTGTGCAACTCTTCCCGTGGACCATCGCCTTTGCCCTCGTGTGTTCCATCTTCTATGCCATCTATGTCATCCCCTATCTTTCGGCCCGTTTCATCAAAAACAACAGGCCTGAAGACCTCAACCGGGTTGAGCGCATGCAGAACCGCTTTTTTGCCTGGCTGCAGAACTTCTACAACAAGACCTTAGTGAAATGTTTCCGTCATCCCGGCCGGGTCATCGGCATCACCGTCGGGGCGGTAGCCGTGGGCATGCTGCTGCTGGCGCGTCTCAACATCGTAATGTTCCCGAAAGCCGACCGCAACTGTTTTGTAGTAGAGATCCATCTTGCCGAGGGCAGCAACCTCAGCCAAACCAAAGCCATCGCCGACAGCCTTGAGCACATCTTGCGGAAAGACGACAAGGTAGTGTCCATAACCTCCTTCATCGGCACCTCCTCGCCGCGGTTCCATGCCACCTACGCCCCGCAAATGGCC
This sequence comes from bacterium, assembly GCA_963644715.1. Classification (GTDB taxonomy): domain Bacteria; phylum Bacteroidota; class Bacteroidia; order Bacteroidales; family WCHB1-69; genus F23-D06. Next base: position 8,281 of record CAVIPZ010000017.1, read on the forward strand.
CACGACAACTATGCGCAGTTCATCGTCAACACCGTAAGCGAAAAAGCGACCCTTAAAATGCTGAAAGAATACGGGCCTAAATACGAGAACTATTTCCCTGAAGCCTACCTCCGCTTCAAGCAAATTGACTATCAGGCCGTAAACAACCCCATAGAAGTGCGCTTCTCTGGTGATGACTTCGCCGCCCTTAAGTCGTGTGCCGACACGCTGAAAGACTATATGAACACCCTGCCTACCGTCACTTGGGTGCATTCTGACGCTGACGAGACTTGCCACAACATCAAAGTGGAACTTAAGAACGACGAGGCCACCCGTTTGGGAGTCACGCAAGGTTCGCTCTCCATATATCTCTCTTCCGTATTAGGCGGGCAGCAGATGACCGCCATCTGGGAAGACGACTACAAGATTCCCGTCACCGTCTATTCCCTCGAAGCAAAAGACAGTTCGCAATACGAACGCTTGAAGAACCTGCAGATTCCGACCTCCATTCCGGGCGTATGGGTGCCTTTGCGTCAGATTGCCGACGTGGGTCCCGAGTGGCAGGATGCCGTCATCTGCCACCGCAACAGCATACCCACCGTCACGGTAGGCGCCGACTTGCGTTACGGTTGCAGCCATCCCGAAACGATGAAGAAGATTGAAAAATACATCAACCAAGAGATGAAGCCTGCCCTCCCCGACGGCATAGAGATCTCATACGGCGGTATGTCGAGTGCCAACAAGACCATCATGCCGGAAATCATATTGAGCGTGTTGGCGGCACTGCTGGTGCTTTTCGTGTTCCTCCTTTACCACTTCACCAACATCCGGCTGGTGCTGCTCACCATATCCGCCAGCGCAATCGCCCTCTTCGGAGCATGTTTAGGGCTTACCATCTTCGGGCTCGACTTCAGCATAACGGCCACGTTAGGGTTAGTAAGCCTTATCGGCATCATTGTGCGCAACGGCATCATCATGTACGAATATGCGGAGAGCCTGCGGCTCGAACATCACCTTACCGCCAAAGAAGCCGGCTTTGAAGCGGGGCAACGGCGAATGCGCCCCATCTTCCTCACGGCCGCCGCTGCAGCATTGGGCGTTGTACCTATGATTATTGCACACACCTCGCTCTGGATGCCTATGGGCGTAGTCATCTGCTTCGGCACCATATTCTCATTCCCATTCGTAGTAACGCTGCTCCCCGTTGCCTATTGGCAAATACTGAAAGGCAGCGACAAAAAACACCACAACGGACAATATATTGTAAAACAATGAGACACAACAACATATTCTTTTCGCTGATCTTGATTTCCTGTGCAACGGCCTGTGCTGTAGGGCAACCGCTGCCGCTCGACACATGCCTCAACCGTGCCTTGCGCAACAACGCTGCCGTACAGAACACCCAACTCGACATTGCGCGCGCCAAGTCGGTGAAAAACGACGCCATGACCAACTATTTTCCTAAGGTCAGCGGCTCCGTCATCGGCTACTATGCCCACAATCCCTTGATTGAATATACCATTGACGACATCGACAACGCCTACGCACGCGAGTGGCTGCACAACTTCTATGCCGAGACCGGCTATGCCTTAGGGCTTCCGGATGCCGTCACGCTGGCGGAGCGCGGAGTTTCCGTCGGGGTCACCGCCGTGCAGCCTGTCTTTATGGGAGGCAAGATTGTCAACGGCAACCGCCTCGCCGCCCAAGGCGTCAAGGCAGCTGAACTGCAGCATTCCCTGTCGTGCCAACAACTTCTGCTGCAGACAGAACAGAGTTACTGGCTTGCATTCTCCCTCATAGAAAAGAAAGAGACCGTTGGGCAGGCGCTCGAACTGCTAGACACACTCTACCGCGACGTGGATCTGGCCGTGCAGTCGGGGCTCGCCACCTCCAACGACCTGCTCAAAGTAACCCTCAAGCGCAACGAACTGCTCTCTGACCAGCTGCGCCTCGACAACGGCATCGTATTGGCGATGCAGGCCTTGTGCCAGATGGCCGGCATCACCTACACGGACTCCTTGACTTTGGCAGACACGCTGCCCGACAACATGCCGCTGCCCGAAACACTTTACCGCAACACGGACGAGGCCGTGCTGGACCGCGATGAGAGCCGCCTGCTCAACATCAGCGTGCAGGCCGAGCATCTCAAGCGCAAGATGACCGTTGCCGAAGCGCTGCCGCAACTTATGGTTGGCGTCAATGCCTCGGCGGGCAACCTGATATTCGACAACTTCAAATTCAACACCGTAGGCTTCCTGTGGCTCAAAATCCCGATTACCGACTGGTGGTCAACGGGCTGCAAAATGCGGCAACACAACCTCGACATCCAGAAAGCCGAGAACATGCGCCGCGACCTTACCGAGAAGATGTCGTTAGAGACGCAGCAAGCCTGGAACGGGCTGCAAGAGTCGCGTCAGCAGCTGCAACTGTCGATGGAAACGGTAGAATATGCCCGCCAGAACCTGGCCTCTGTGCAAGTGAACTATGATGCGGGCATCGTGGCAATACACGACCTGCTGGAAGCGCAGACCCTGTTGCGACAAGCCATCGACAAAAGGACAGAAGCGCGCATCAACTACCGGATGCAGCAGCGGAAATATGCTGTCCTGACCGGAAAATAGACGGTATTTTCCGGCTTCTATCCTGATTATTGTGTTTTAACACATCTTTCAGAAGAAATTTATTTTATCTTTGCTCGCACTTTTCATTCTTCAGAAACGACGGAAAGAGTGAAGAGAAACTATTGTTACACCTTAAAACTAAACCTACATGTACAAGATCGAGCAGCATCCCATCCTCGAGGTGCACGAGGCTAAAAAGCACACTTTCACATTCAACGGAACAGCAATCGAAACCGAAGAGGGGCTCACCATTGCAGCGGCACTGCACCGGGCGGGCTTTCCCGTTCACAGCCACAGCCTTACCGGCCGATGCCGCAGCGTAGCGTGCGGCATCGGCAAATGCGGTGCCTGCGAGATGCTCGTTGACGGCAACGTCAAGAGGATCTGCATCACCAAAGCCGACGGCGTAAAAGAGGTAAAGGAGATTCCACACGGATACATTCCCGAGGCACAACCGCACAACACAGCGGCGCACAGGGTTTACCGCACTGAGGTGGCCATTGTCGGGGCGGGACCCGCAGGACTTTCGGCGCGCGAAGAACTCAACCGCCACGGCATCGACAACCTGGTCATCGACAGCAACAGCCAAATCGGCGGGCAGTTCCTGATGCAGACCCACCGGTTCTTCTTCTTTGAAAAAGAGCAGCGTTTCGGCGGAATGCGCGGCTTTGAGATTTGCCGCGCCCTGGCCGGCGGCGACCAGAGCGGCATATTGCTTGACTCCACCGTTTGGGACATACTGGAGGGCAACCGGCTTGCCGTCAAGAACACCGCAACCGGCGAAATCTTTTTTGTGGATGCCAGTTTCCTGATTGTGGCCGCCGGTGCCGTGCCCTTTACGCCCGCTTTTGAGAACGATGACCTGCCCGGAGTCTATACTGCCGCAGTCATCCAGAAAATGATGAACCGGGAGTTCACCCTGCTGGGCAAGAACGTGCTCACCGTCGGGGCGGGCAACATCGGCTACCTCACCTCCTACCAGCTGAAGCAAGCCGGCGCCAACGTGAAAGCCATTCTGGAAGCCATGCCGACGGAGGGCGGCTTTCCCGTGCAAGCCAACCGCGTACGCAGGCTCGGCATCCCGATACTGACCTCGCACCTCCTGCTCAAAGCCGTCCCCAACGCCGACGGCACAGCCATCACAGGCGCGATTGTGGCCCGGTGCGACCGTTTCAAGCCTATTGCCGGAACAGAGCAACTCATCGAGGGCATTGACGCCATCAACATCTGCACAGGTCTGATTTCTGACAGCCAGCTGCTTGAAAAAGGACGCGCCGTTTTCGGCAACTGCTGCTTCGGGGCGGGCGATGCCTTGCGCATCGGCGAGGGCACCTCGGCGGTGCTGCGCGGACGGCAAGCCGCCTTTGACGTGATGCAGACTATGGGACAGAATATCCCATACGAGGAGTATCTCTCCCTGTCCAAAGCCTACATAGAATCGCAACAGCGGCCCGTGCGCCGCCTCGACCGGCCGCATCTGCCCGCGGCTGAAAGAATGGAGGCACGAGGCTTTGTCAGCATCGAATGTCTGTACGGATTTGCCTGCAACCCCTGCTCCTTTGCCTGTCCGCAGCACGCTATCACCAAAACGGACGCCGCAGCCACTCCCAAAATAGACTTCTCGAAATGCATCGGCTGCATGGAGTGCATCTCCCGCTGCCCCGGACTTGCCATCTTTGGCTACGACATCCGCAAAGACCGCCTCTTCCTGCCCGTAGAATATGCCGTCAACGAAAACGATGAGGTGTTCCTTGTAGATAACAACGGCGCAATCTTGGGCGAAGGCGTCATCGAGAAAGTGATGCTCAAAGCGGGCAAGACCAACGTGTGCCGCATCAAAGCGGTTGACCTGCACCGCATTGAAATTCTGGCTGTCAAAGGGTTCATTGTAAAGGAAGAATACCCTGAGCCGCTGCAGATCAGGCCGCTGGACACACATCAGGATGATGTCACCTTTCTGTGCCATTGCGAAGACGTTGACGGCAAAACCTTATTGTCGGCAGTCGGCGGGCGCACCTGCATATCGGTTGACGAATTGAAGCACATCGCCCGGATCGGTATGGGACCCTGCCGCGGCAAACGCTGCATACCGCGCGCCAAGCAATTCCTGCGCGCCCACGGCATAACGGTGGCGGACACTACGGCTCAGCGCGCCCCGATGTCGAACCCACTGACACTGAACGATGTGCTTCCGGGCAACATGCCCGACAAAGTAGTACTTGCCACCAAGCACTCCATACGGCACGAGAAAGCCAAGGCCTTCATTGCCGGCGGCGGCATGGCCGGCTCCGCACTCTTCCGCTATATGGCCGAAGCCGGATTCAACCCCGTGCTGGCCAACAACAAACGAGGCAGCACCTGGCGTTGCATCGCCGGCGGAAGACCTGCCTTCAGCCACCCCGCCATCGCCGACATTGCCAAACACAACCTCGAGATATTCAAAGAGCTGCAGACACTCGCCAACATCGACTTCAAGCCCACGCGCTATGTCACCTTTGCCCACGATGAAGCCACCTACCTCAATCTGGAACGGTCTTCACAATGGTCGGACGCCCGCATGATTGAGAAGAAAGACTTCCGCAAAGAGATCTCCCCGTACCTCAACCCCAACCTTAATATATACACGCACGCCTCCATCTCGCAAAACTGCTGGCAGGCCACCCCCGGAAAGGTTCTTAAGCTGCTCCGCGATATGGCAGTGGCGCAAGGCGGCATCCTGCTCGAGAACGCAGAAGTGCTTGACGTGGAGAAGTGCGGCAACGAGTTCCGCATCTTGGTCGCCGCCCCTGACGGCGGATACATTGAATATACGGCCGAACTGTTTGTGAATGCCCTGGGAGCAGCAGCGGGCAAGTTTGCCTCAAGGCTGGGCATCGACACCGGACTCTATCCCGTCAGGCATCAGGCCTTCATCACCCGGCGCATGCCGCTGATGGGCAAAGACGGCGACAGCCTCGACATGCTCATCGACCGCCGGCACCTGCGCGGCTTTTCTGCCGTGTATGGGCAGCAGATGAAAGAGACGGGACAGATTATCGGCTGCGCATCGCCTGCCCACGACCCGCAAGAGGCGGGCAAATGCCTGCAAACAAACACGCAAGACTTTCTCAACATCGTGTCGGAAGTGTTCTGCGACTGGATACCCGCGCTGAAAGACATCGGCATACAGGCCGTCTGGTCAGGCTACTATACCGAACCCCGCTACATTGCCGACCCCGAGCTGGGACTGCTTGCCGGGCTGCGCGGCCACGGCTTCATGCTCGGGCAGTACCTGGCAAAACTGTATCTTGACGCCCTGCTGGGCAAGCCTGTGCCCGAATACTTCAAGCAACTGTCGCTGTCCGGGAAAGGGCTTGACGAGTCGGCATTCAAATAAGCAAAAAGCAGGGCATTGGCCCTGCTTTTTGCTTATCGGCTCATTCCACCACCACCTTGCTGACGGCGGAGGCACCGCCCTTGCCGGCTTTTAGCAGATACACCCCTTTTGGGAGAGCGGAGACATCAATGCTGTGTTTGCCGTCGGTTGCGGCCGTATAGACCTTGCGGCCTGTCAAGTCAAACAACTCGAGCGTGCAGGCACCGGGCGACAACACCATGACGGCGTTGCGGGCAGGCACAGGATAGACGGAAAGATGCTGCTCGGTTGAAGTTTCAGCAATGCCCGTGCCTGCGGCGGAATACTCAAACAGGTAGTTGCAGACATGCTGCAGCACGTTGGCGTCGTCAAGGGTCCAGAACGTATCCACCGCCACGGCATGGTAAGTAGTGTTAAACACCGGCCAGTCCTCCTCAGGGTTGGCGTGCGGATACACCTGCGACTGCAGCAGCGATTCGTCGTATTGATACAAATGCTTGGAAGTCACGGTGTTGCCCAGCCTCGAAATCTGGCTGGTGACATTGTTGAAAGCGTTGCGGTAATAGATTGTATTGTCGGCTTCTTCCAGCTGTTCAGTGTCGGCGTTGCGGTACCAGTTCACCTTTTCCACAAGATAGCCGTCGGCGTTGTAAGCATATTCAATGCGCCACGACACGTTGTAGCCGCCGTTGAAATCGCTTTCATAGCCTGTTTCGAGCGTAACGTTGTTGTTGGCGTCAAACTCACGGTCGCACTTCTGGTAGATGCCGAACGCACCGAAGTCGAGTTCCCAGTGGTGTTGGTTGCCGTTGGCATCGTAAGAATAGTAATAGGTGCCGCCGAGCGTAAAAGAGCCGCCGAAATTGTTGTAGTTCTGGCGGGTAAGTCGCTGGCCGAGTTCATTGTAGGTATAGTCGCAGTAATTGGCGTAGAGCCAGGAGCCGTCGTCCATCAGTTGATACACTGAGAGGCGCGACACGTTGCCGTCGGCATCGTAATGAAGACTGTCGCGAGCCGTGAGCCCGCCACCCGTATTGTTTTGCGAAAGCGTAGAGACAAGCCTGCCGGCATCGTCGTAAGAGAACGTTTTGGATTCGTAGAGGTCATGCGAGTAGGCTCTTGACAGCCGGTGAGTGTAAGGGCCTTGGGCAAAAGCGGCGCACAACAGCGCCATTGCGGCAATGGTAACGATGATTTTTTTCATAATGATTGGTTTTTGTTTGAAAAACAGGTTAATGACGGCGCAAAGGTAGAAAAAAATGTTTTATGTTTTGCGTTTTTTTATCCAGACAATGGTGAAAACATATGGATTTTTTTTAAGATGTGCGGCACTTGAATCTATCGTCTTTTTGGATTTTTTCCTAAAAAAACGACTCGCCGAAAAAAAATTGCTATATTTGCCCCGTCTTTTTTGAGCAATTCTATCTCTATTCTACCTTTACCCATACAGCACTCATCAGAGAAGACCCCGCCCTTGATGCTCGGGCATTCCGTTCTTCCAGGATTCAACATCCAATAAAAAATAGTTTTTTATTTATCATTTAAAAAAAACAAAAGTGCTTATGAAAAAGATTTTATTTTCTGTCATTGCGCTGTTTATGACCGTCTTAGGGGCGGTGGCGCAATGCGAAGCCCCCACAGATGTGCAGGCAAGCGCGACGTGGCGGACGGCCAAGGTGTCTTGGCATTCTCCGCTGCTCAACACGCCGACGGTCCTCGATTACGGGGTCGTCTATTACTACGGCATCGGCAACGGTGCAGGTACCCATACCAAGGGCGTACGCTATCCCGTGGACACGATGCAACGGTTCGCCGGCAAAAGGCTGCGTTCCGTTTCTTTTTACCCCTACAAGGCCTTGAACTTCACGCTCAAGATCTATACGGGCGGCTCGGTGACCGACGATACGGTGTTCACCCCGGGCACATTGGTCCATACGCAGCAGATTCCCGCCACTTCGCTCACGGCCAAACGGATGAACGAGATTACCCTTGACGCGCCCCTGTCGGTGACGGGCTCCGAAGAGCTGTGGGTGACGTTTGAGGTTACAACGACCTCCTCGTACGAATATCCTTTCGGCTACGGCTTTGACAATGCGGTGGCAGGTGCAACCAACATCGGCATCATCGATTCTACCCAGCAGTGGAAAACATGGTACAGCAACGCCGAAAGCCGCGCCCCAGGCATTTTGCTGAAGTGCAATTTCATCGATGCCTGCAGCATTACGGGCTTCAATGTGTTCCGCGACAATGTGCAGCTGAACACAACCCCCGTGACAGACCATTCCTACACCGACTCTACGGTGACGCCGCAGCAGCATTATTGCTATATGGTGCAGTCGGTATGCGGCACCGCCACCGGCGACTCTCCAACGGCTTGCACCGACATTCCCGCACAGCCTACCTGCTACCCGATGGTGGGCAACGGCACCGAATCGGTGAACAACCTTCCCTTTTCATGCTACTATGATTACTCTTACAGCCAGCAAATCTATAAGGCTTCTGAAATCGGGGCGCAAAGCGGCACCATCGCCTCTGTTACGTTCCAGTATTTTTACACCCAGCCGGTCACTTTCAGCAATATGACTATTTATATGGCCAATGTCTCCGATTCGACCTTCGCCAACAGCAGTTCATGGATCCCCTCCAACCAACTCACCGAGGTCTATAGC
>CAVIPZ010000018.1:0-16398 GCA_963644715.1 bacterium
CAAAATGCTGTACGGTTTCGGGTGCAGACACCGCCCGCATCAGGGCAAACAGGTTTTCAACAGCCTGCGACTTGGGTTGCCCGGGCTCTGTGGGACCGCTGTCTGACACGGCACGCATTATCTTCTTGCGGATTACTTCCGGTTTGTCAGACAAAAAGATGCAAGCCCCCTCGTTGTCCGACTTCGACATCTTGGTAGAACCGTCCAATCCGGGAATTTTCACCAGTTCGTGACCGAAGTTATAGGCCACGGGCAGGGTAAAGTAGTCGTGACCGTAGATGCGGTTGAAACGTTGGGCATAGTCGCGGGTCATTTCCAGATGCTGTTCTTGGTCTTTGCCTACGGGCACCTTGTCGGCGCGGTGCAGCAGGATGTCGGCGGCCATAAGCACGGGATAGCAGAGCAGACCGGCATTGACGTTGTTAGGGTTGCGGCGCACTTTTTCCTTGAAAGAGGCCACGCGCTGCAGTTCGCCCACATAGACGTTCATTGAGAGCAGGAGGCTGAGCTCGCACACTTGCGGCACATCGCTCTGCACATATATGGTGGCTTTCTCGGGGTCAAGGCCGGCGGCAATGTAGTCCACGAGAATGTTGCGGACGTTTTCCTGCAAATCGGAGGGGGTTGGATGCGTAGTGAGCGAATGGTAATCCGCTATGAAGAAGAAGCACTCGTTCTCGTCCTGCATCCGGATGAAGTTTCGCAACGCTCCGAAGTAATTGCCTAAATGCAGAAAGCCTGTGGGCCTGATTCCGCTGACTACTATATCTTTTTTCATAACAATCGGTTATTATTCTTGTAAAACACTAAAAGGGCGCAAAGATACAAAAATTGTGCGGAGACGAAAAATATTGATTAAGGGCCTCACAAGGCGGGGCAACAGGCTCACTTATCTGTTGTATCTGGCTGCGCTTCTTCCCTTTGCTGTTCTGCCGAATATTGCACCGCCAGTCCTATCGCTTTGCCTAACAAACAAGGCACCGCATTGCCTATCTGAACCAACTGCTTGTTCTTTTTCCCCTCAAAGATAAAATCGTCAGGAAAAGATTGCAGACGTGCCATCTCACGCGCTGTAAGCACACGGGGTAATTTCGGGTGCAGGTTTACGCCGCCGTGATTTTCCTTAATGGTACAAGAAGCCTCATCCCAAGGACATTTCTTCCACGCATCGGAGTAGCCCTTATACAAGCTTTTGCCTTCAGGACAATCCTTTATGCGCTGTTCCATTTCTGCCGAATGTTTTGTAGGCACATGATTGAAGCCCTCATCTTCAGGATGATTAATCAAGTCGTTGATAGCCTGCCCTGTCGTAACATATTGGGAAACATTAAGAATTGGCTTCGGATGATAGTTTTTCAGTCCTAAACGATTCCCCGATGAAGATAACACGTTCCCTTTTCTGAGGCGTATAATAATCTGCTGCACACAAGGTAGTGACATTCATCTCATAACCGATTTTCTTATAATCCTCAATTATTTTCCGTTCTACTGCACCATTGAGCATGCTCCGCAGACCTTTCACATTCTCGCATATTACAAAGTCGGGCTGCAGAGTGTTGACGATTTCCAACATCTCTTTATACAGCGAATTACGCGGATCGTCTGCAATGCGGTTCCCTGCCATTGAAAAGCCTTGGCAAGGGAAGCCTCCTGCCACAATATTGAGATGACGGCCTGCAAGTTGCTTTTTTACAGTATCGTAGAACTGTTCTTTGCAATCTTTCTGTGTAATATCGCCATAAACAAACGGATGATGAAAATTACGGCGGTAGGTTTCTCCAGCCTCCTTGAAAAAATCAAGACCGCAAACACCTTGAAGCCCAGACATCTCCAAACCTTTGCTTAGACCTCCTGCACCGCAAAAAAGATCCACGAATGTCATATCTGATTGCTTTGTGGATGACCATTGTGCGGTAATATCTGTCCAATTGACATCATCTTCTGTCGATTTTGCGTCCGATGGATGTTTCCGTTCTTCTGCATTCTCTTTCAAAAACAACTGACCCTTTGCACCTTCTACAAAATCTTTAAATTGCTCTTCGGTAATCCGGTAGGCATTGTTGGTTTTTTGAGCCTTGAGCTGCCCTGATGCAATATACCGGCGCACTATTTTCTGTGATATTCCTAACTGCTCAGCAACCTCTGGTATCGTATAGCTATTCATTGTCGTGTCAATTATTTGGATTTATAATCAGGGTATATCTTCTTAAGGATGAACTCGGTAGTTTCTTGTGATAATTTTATCGCGCTCCTTATTCGGTATTCAACTGGGTCATATTGATAACAACCTCTGCAGCCCAATTCTTCATTGTAGTTTTCATCCCCCTCATAAAACGGATACGGATTCCCGACGATGTTCTGTGCATCCCAGCGTTTGTCCGTCTTTCTGCATTCTTTACAGATTTGTCGCTTTATATCGTTTGCAGCCTTGCACAATGGCTGAAAATCGTTAATATCTTGTGTCCGAGAATCTGACACTCTCATATCAGTCTTACGCCCATCTTTATGGTCAACTTCTATTTTTGTGTTTTCCGATTTACCATTTACACCAAGCATTACACACTTTCGTTTTCGTATCTCATCGGCTATATCTTTACGTATGTTTTGGTTAAAATGTTGATCTTTGTCTGAATTAAAACCTGCCAATCGAATTGCTATTATGGCTCCGCCAATACCTCCCTTTCATCGCTGATGTCGCAATTCTCAATCTTAAACTGAATAGCATTACAACCTTCCATCTTACGCTGAACGTATTGTACCATCTCATCGTTGATGTCAAATCCGATATAATTCCGTTTTAACGTCTCACACTCAAAAAGTGCCGTCCCGCTGCCCATAAACATATCTAATACGGTCTCCCCTTGCGTTGTATAACGTCGTATCATTTCATCAGGAATTTGCGGCGCAAAGTTCCCGTGATAGTTGTTTTCTCGTTTTCCGCCTTTGGCTCGAGGTCCCATAAGCCATAGGCTGTCCACATTCAAATCAATCGATTTCCAAGTGTCCTTTTCCAATTCCATAGTTGTGCTGCAAAAATAAATAAATTCCCAAACCGTCTATAACACTATCGTTTGATATTTCAAACGCCATACCGCCACCACCATCCTCTTCTTGCCGTTCAAATCGTTGAGGGAGACAAAATCGCTGTAGCCCAGCCTGCCAAACAAGTCGCGCAGCCCGTCGTGGAAGGTTTCGTAGGTTTCGGCACACACGCAACCGCCAGGCCGCAGGCACTTGCTTCCTATGATGCCGATTTTCTCATAGAACGCCAGCGGATTGGTGTCGGGCACAAACAAGGCCTCGTGCGGTTCATAGTCGCGCACGTTAGTGTGCAGGCCGCCTGCCGCACTTTGGGGTATATAGGGCGGGTTGCTGACCAGCATGTCAAAAGCAACTCCGTCAAAGGGCAGATTGGCAACATCCTCTATGTTGTGCCGCGCAAAGGTCACGTCTGCACCGTTCATGCCAGCATTGTCGCGTGCCACAAGCAGTGCCGCCGCCGAGATGTCTGTTGCATAGACGCGCGCTTGAGGCAGCCTTTTTGCCAATGCCACCGCTATGCATCCGCTGCCCGTGCCAAGATCCCACACCGTGGGTTTTGCTATGCCTTGCAGCCGCTCTACGGCCAGTGCCACCAATTCTTCGGTTTCAGGGCGAGGAATGAGCACCGCCGGCGATACCTTGAAGCGCATCCCGTCAAACTCGGCTTCCTCTAACACATACTGCACGGGACAGCCCTCATATATCTGTTCAAGGTCGGCCTCAAACTGCGAACGCTGCCCTGCCGTTAGCGGCTCGTCGCCAAGCAGCGCCATCTGGTAAGCTGGCATCTGCAACCTATGCTCAAGGTACAGATTTGCAATTGCAGCCGCTTCACGGACATCGTAAAGCGGCTGCAAAGTTTTGATTATGTGTTGTTTGTATTCCCTGATAGTCATCATTTAGCGCTTTCAGGGATGTCGCGCCATGCCCATTTGCCGGTCACTACGCCCTGCCTGAGCAACATAAGACCAGGATTGGAACGCACAGCATCGCGCACCATAAAAGGTCCTTTCACAGGATCGATGGGATTGTAATAAAGCGGGAACTCAATGCCGTTGGCCTGCACAAAATCGGCAATTTCCTTTTCAGAGGAGTTGGTCACTGCCACAAAATTGATTCCCTTGGCGGAACAGTCGGCGGCCAGTTGCTTGGCTTTGGCTATGCCTTTGGGATTGGCCTCTTTGAGGTTGTGGACAAAGAGCACATAGAGGTCATCGGGGTTGTCGTGGCTGACCAGTTCGTAGGAGTGGTCGGCGCCGTTGGCATCGAGCATATTGAAACCGTCAATCTTGGCGCGCACCAGCTCCTTGATGATGCTGTCTTTGCGGTCAATGCAGTCATACTGTTCATAGAAATCGTCCGGCTGTGCCATCAGTTCGTCTTGCGAGAGCGTGACTGTACTGTTGTCGGCTTTGTTTTGGTAAACGAACATCACCTCTTTTTGGGCCGGCTGCTCGATAAAACAAACCACATCCTTGCCTTTTTTCCAATCCGTAAAGTCGATCAGCGGGAGGTGACGGATGCAGTACAATTGGAAGACGACAGTGACGGCAGCAAAAATCACGATGAAGATCCATTGTGCCGTATCGCTGATTTTAACCTCCGGTATCTGCTTGCGTTTTGCAAAGACAATGATTGTCGGAATGATGAGGACGACGTTCTTGAGGAAAGTCTGCAGGTTCGACATCTTGACGGCCTGTCCAAAGCAGCCGCAGTCTTTCACCACGCCGAAGTCGTGGATATGGTGTACTTCAAGATACTCTGCCACGGCGAGCCAGAGGGTCAGGAAGAAGAAGAACGTCATGAAAATGAGGTAGCCCCATGCGGCGAGGTTGACCTTGATGCGCAGCAACAGCATACATCCCAGCACAAACTCGCATGCGATAGCGCACACGGCTGCCAACTGAGCCAACGGGTGCAGGAATCCCATCCCGAACGAGACAAAATAGTCGTTCATGGTAATGCCGAAGTTGACCGGATCTACGGCTTTGGTGAAACTCGAAAACAGGAAAAGACATCCTAACAGTATTCGGATGATTTTCAGCCAGATTGGTTCTTTTTTCGTTGCCATAATGCAATTGTTTTAAAGGTGAACACTTCCATTTCAGCGCACGTCACGGCTGCTCTTTCTCGAGCACGAGCCGTATGAGCGCGAACATGGCATAATTTACAATATCATAATAGTTGGCATCCAGCCCCTCGGAGACGAGCGTGGCGCCGTTGTGGTCTTCAATAGACTTGATGCGGAGCAGTTTCATCAGGATGATGTCGGTGAGGGAACTGATGCGCATCTGCCGCCAGGCTTCGTCATAGTCGTGGTTTTTGTTCATCATCAGACTTTTGGCAGCCTGTATATACTTGGCATACAATGCCGTAGCCTCTTCGGTTTCCATTGTTGCCTGTTCAGAGCCTGCGGCCACGCCTATTTCAAGCTGTATCAAAGCCATAACGGCATAGTTTACCATGCCTACAAATTCGGGGATGATGCCCTCGGCGATGCGGGCCTCGCCCTTTTCCTGGATGCTGCGTACGCGGTTCGCCTTGATGAAAATCTGGTCGGTGAGCGAAGAGGTGCGGAGAATGCGCCACGCCGTGCCATAGTCGGAGGCCTTCTTTGTGAAGACCTCCTGACAATAGCGTATCATCTCGTCATATTGTTCTGACGTGTTTGCCATTGCTTATTGCTTGATGAATTTAAGCGTGCTTTCTTTGCTTGCACTCTTGACAGTGATAAAGTAGAATCCGTCGGCAAGGTCAGATACGGCAACCACACACTTTGTTTCGCCGCCGGCAGCAGCCGTGCGAACCAGCCGGCCGCTCATATCCGCCACAACAATTTCCTGGATGGGCTCGTTGCTCTCTACTGCAATGCTTGTAGTGGCAGGGTTAGGATAAAGGCGCACGTCTGTTTCCGTGGCAACGTCGTCAGCAATGCCAACACCGTCAGTCGTGTCGGCATCCACCATCGTGCCGAGCCCCGGAATGACAATGTCGTCAACCCAAACACAGTCGCTGTTCGACGACTGGCTTCCGTCTTTGACGTAGTCGAAACGGTAGGTATGCGTTCCTGCCGTAACAGGCACTGTTATCTTAGTCCAGCTCACCACACCAGAGGCTTCGTCTTTCTGCTCATTGTCAACATAGAATTTGAACTTGTCGTAATTTGTTTCAGAAGAGACTTTTCTGTAGAAAGTGAAATCGCCGTCCATAAGGGAAGTAGCGGTCAGTTCGAGGCGGGAGGTCTTGTTGTGGGCAAGATTCTCTTTGGAGCGGACACTGTAATTTCCGCTATGTTTTTGGGCGGCAGTGACCGTCCACGGGTAAGCGGAAGTGTTGTCCCATGCGAAGCGCGTCGAGAAGTCGCCGGTTTCAAAATCTTCGGTGCATGTCCCTACCAGCATATAAATGGTATCGATGACGTGCTTGATGCCTGCAACGGTGTGGTAATAAAGCGGTATGATAGCGTTGTCGGGCACATTGTCAGCAATTTTCACCGTAAAGGTATTGGTCGTTGTCTGGTCAGGCTGCAGCAAATACATGTAATAGGATGGGGATACCACCCTTGCGCCCGTGTAGTTGGAGGTAAGGTCGGCAATGGCGAACTGCATCACGGCATGGCCGGCGTTTTTACTGTCAACCTCCACCGTAACCTCGCTGCCGGCGGTAACTATAGTGGGCGAAATGCGGTTTGCAGCCACCACGAGTTTAGGAGCCGCAGCAGTCTCGGATACATTTTTCTCAGAACTTTCTGTGCCCCACGATACCGTCACGTTGAATGGAAGCGGGGTGTCATCTTCGATGGTGCCGGAGATGGCAGAACGGAAAGCGTTTTGGATGGTTTTCGTCTCATCCACGGCGAGGTTGCCGATGAAGACGGAGTCCTGCGGCAACGTAACGCCCTGTGCCGTAGTCGTCATTTTGGCATATACGGAGGAGGCGGCTGAAACACCCAGGTTCTTGACCGTGAGGTTCCAGTTGACAGTTGTGCCCACTTCGGCGATGCCGTTCAACTGCACATTAGAGGCGGTAATATAGGGACCTTCGGGCACAATCACCGAGATGGTTTTGAAATACTGTACATAGTTCTGTGCGCCGACGGCCAGTTCGTACTGACCGGGCTCGTTGATGGCGTCAAAGGAAAGCGTAGCCTCACCTGCAGCATCAGCAAAGGCGGCAGCCACAAATTCGTTGTCGTGCGTCAAAGCCACGTATGCGTAGGCAGGAGCACCTGTCACAGTCAAAGAGGTCTCGCCTATGGTCATCACATCCGTGCAAGAAAGCGTCATCGTGTTTGGAATTCCCAAATAGGGACGGATGGAGGGGTCACCGAATGTGTGATAGATTTCCCAATAGTATTTTTTTCTGGACGAGGATGATGACTGCACCGCAAGGTTGCCGCCTTCCATATAGCCGCCAATGGTGGTGCTCCATTTGTCGTGCGACTCACCATGGGTGTGGAAGATGCGGTCGTAGGCGCCAAGATGCGAAGAAGAGTAGGTCATATTGGCGTTTATGCTGCTACGCACGCCGACAGCCCAATAGACATCCTCGTCCCAATAGGTGACGTTAGAGCCGCCGATGTAAGCCAACGCGCCTTTGTTGCTGGCACGCATCAACGCCTCGCCAAAGCAGTTGTCCTCATCAAACTTGCCAGTAAGACAGCAGTTTCCGATCATCAAGCCATACTTGCCGGCATTTGACAGCGAAGAAATCTGCGACACCGTGAACGAGGGGCTGTACCACTCTTGTTCTGCGCCATGGGCGGTATAGTTGATCCAGCCGGCCCCGGCACTGATCTCGCTGCGGATGGTGGCGGCCTGGCTGCTGCAGTCGTAGTCGTGTTTCAAAACCGTAGTGTAATTATGATTAACAGAGGTCGTATTAATATAATTATTGTATATGTAATTGACCTGTCCTTGTGCGTGCGTGGGCGACCAATAGCTGTCAGTGCCGGCAATCAGGATTGCGGTGCCCAGGTAAGATGGGTCTGGCATCGTGTATTGTTCATACATCAGCGACTTCTCGATTTGGGGGGTCAGTTCAGAGATGTTGCGGGCGGAGAAACGGCCGTAATAGCAGTCGGGGAGGTTGTCGCCGGAGGTCCAGGTGGCATAATAAAGGTCCGTCACATGAGCACCGCTTGAAACCTCGCTGTCAAATGCCGGCAACTGATCCACGTCACCGACGAGCAACAGAAATGTAGGAGCAGGATTTTCGGGCGTGGCATTGGTGTAGTGGCTCAAGATATAGTTTTTGATAGACGTTGTGGTTGTGCCCACGTTGGCATCGCTGGTGTAAGCCACCTCCACAAGGTAACCCAAACGTTTTTTCCATTGCACAAAGTTGTTGAGATTCTCGTTGCCCGAAAACATTGAATTGGCGACAATCAGATATTTGATGGGAGATGCTGTGAACTCAGTGCGGGTATCGGTTATCGGGTTGATGACCGCATCGGAAGCCAGTTTGAACAGCGGACTTCCCAACTTGCACTTCAGTTCGTAAGTGGCCGGAATGTCTGCATTGACGGGCGACACAGCAACGTCAATTTCGCTGTAAATGCGGATGCGGTTCGTTACAGGATTGTAGGCAAAAGGCGACACCATAATGCAAGCCATCGTAACGTCGCGCATCGTTCCAGACTTCTCCACGCGCACAATTGGCTCTGAATAGAAACTGTTGAGGCTATACACCTCAGCGTTCTTCGTAAAGGCACGTTCTCCCTTGTATGACTTCGGGTAAGCGTGCTGAACGGGATAGATGGGCGCGGTGATGCCAAGATCGGCCGCATCGTACTCTTCGTATTCGCTGTTGATGACCTGTGCCACAACAGAATCACAAACCGGAATTTCTATCAGTTTGCTCATCACGGGGAGTTGCGGATAGCCCTCACGCGTGCTCAGACTGTAATCTTCCATCGTAATCTGCGTATAAACGCCATCGGCCGCTTTCACGGTCTGGGGGGTAATCTTGCCTGACGTGAAAGATATCTTAACCTGATTGTAGTCGTTCTGCTTTACGGCATAATGTTGGGCTGACGCGCCATACGCGACAAGCAGCAACAAAAACAAAATGAATGATTTTTTCATTGAACTGTCTTATTTATTGAATGTTAATTGAATTGTAGTCCTTTTCGGAAAAACGTGCAAAAATAGGAAAAAATAGATACGGGAAATCATTTTACGCACGAATCACAAAAAAACACTTTTGATTCTGGGATGACTTAAGATGTTAGATGAAAGATGAAACGGGATGCGCAACGCATCTAAAGCCTATAATCAGTTTCGTGCGGCAGCCGTACTCTTTCGGCCACAAGCCTTAAAATAAATTTTTGCAGGCAATCGTGGGATATTGTTTTTTTTGTATTTTTGCCGCCCGAATCACAAATACGATTATAACAATAAAAAAAGGAATAGAAATGTCAAAAGTTTGTCAAATTACAGGTAAAAAAGCAGTGGTCGGAAATAACGTTTCCCACTCCAATATCAAAACGAAAAGAACTTTCAAACCCAATCTGCATACAAAGAAATTCTATGTTCCCGAACTGGACGAATGGATTTATCTCAAAGTTTCTGCCCATGGCATGCGCCACATCAACAAGAAAGGCATTTTCCAATGTCTGGTAGAAGCCGCAGAGAAAGGCAACCTCTAAAAGGTCCGTTCTTTTCAGAAAAGCCACAACTGCTGTAACCGAACTCCTGTTGCAGCGGTTTTTTTTTGCCCTCTGGAATGCAATATTTTCGGGATTTGGCCGTATATATTAGTCAGCAAAAAACAGACCCTTTATTTTGAAACATAGCATACTGATTCTGCTCTTCCTAACGATGCTGTTTGCCGGTACAATTTACGGGCAAAAGGCTATCGTGAAAGGATCTGTTGTTGATGAGGACGGACAACCTATTGAAAACGTTGTCATCCGCGAACTTAATCATAATCTCCAGACCATCACCAACGACTACGGGCAGTTCTCGCTCAACGTGCTGGCAGAAACTGACCTGCGCCTCTATTTCCAGCAAATCAGCCACAAAGACACCATAATTACCCTTCACCTCAAGGGCAAGGAGACTGCCGTCCTTTCGGTTGTGCTCTCCACCGTCGGCAACCGTTTAGAGCAAGTGAACATCCACAGCCGCAGCGAGAACGGCTATGTGCGGGTAAACCCACGGCTGTCGTTTCAGTTGCCGTCTGCCACAGGCGGTATGGAGTCGCTCATCAAGATGCTGCCCGGCACTTCCTCGTCCAACGAACTGAGTTCACAGTACAATGTGCGCGGCGGCAACTACGACGAGAACCTTGTCTTTGTGAACGATATCCAATATACCGGCCATTCTTAGTGCGCAACGCCCAACAAGAGGGTATGAGCATCATAAACCCCGACTTGACGGGCAACGTCGTCTTCTCTGCCGGCGGCTTTGAGGCCAAGTACGGCGACAAGATGTCGTCGGTGCTTGACGTGCAGTACAAAGAGCCCACGCAGTACGGCGGCTCTTTCTCCGCCAGTCTGCTCGGCGCGTCTGTCCATGCCGAGGGGCGTGTTGACAGCTGTTTCTCGTTCCTGGTCGGTGCGCGCTTCAAGTCGAACGCCTACCTCCTGAAATCCATGCGCGTAAGCGGCGACACGGGCGACTACAAGCCGCGCTTCTTCGACACGCAAATGCTGCTCAAGTGGGACATCACCGACAAATTCAGCATCAGTCTGCTGGGCATTTTCACCCGCAACAGTTACATCTACCAGCCGTCCAACAAGCAAACACGCTTCGGTTCCATCTCCGACTTCAAGCAGTTCACCGTCTATTATGAGGGACAAGAGGTTGACCGCTACGAAAACTACCTCGGCGGGCTCACCTTTGCCTACACTCCCAACCACCGCGACCGCCTGAAACTGACACTCTCGTCCTATTATGCCAAAGAGAGCGAAACTTACGACATTTTAGGACAATACCGTTTCAGCGACATTGAGCTTGACATTGCCGAGGGCACTGTCAACGAGACCTACACCCGGGGCATCGGCAGTTATCTGGAGCATGCCCGCAACTACATCACCTCCATAGTCTCCGCCGCCGACCTGCGCGGCGAACACGCCCTGCCTTTCTCCAACACGCTCAGCTGGGGAGTAAAGGCGCAGCACGAGTACATCGACGACCGCATCAGAGAATGGACTATGTACGACTCTGCCGGCTACACCCTGCCTTTCAGACAGGAAACCATAGGCATAGACGTGCCGTTGGACGACCTGTCGCGCCAACTCATCTTTGAAGACAACAGTTTCCTGCAATCCACCAACCGCCTGAGCACGTTCCGTTTCACCGGCTTCATACAAGACCAATGGAACATCGACGGCGACAGCATGCCGCACTATATGCTGAACGGCGGCGTGCGCTTTCACTACTGGACTTACAACAAAAAAGAGTTCACCGTCTCGCCACGTCTCTCCTTCATTTACAACCCGCAATGGCGGCACGACTGGCTTTTTTCGCTGCGCACCGGCCTCTATTACCAGCCGGCGTTCTACCGCGAGATGCGCCACCGCGACGGAACACTCAATGCGGACATCCGCTCGCAGCGCTCTTTTCAAGTTGTGCTGGGCAGCGAGTACAACTTCAGCCTATGGCGGCGGCCGTTCAAATTCACTGCCGAGGCCTACTACAAATACCTGGACCGGCTCATTTCTTATACCGTTGACAACGTTCGCATTACCTACAGCGGCGAAAACGATGCCGTAGGATACGCCACCGGACTGGACCTCAAAGTCAGCGGCGAGTTCATACGCGGTCTCGAGTCGTGGCTTTCCGTATCGCTGCTGAAGACGGAAGAGAACATCACCTACACCGACGCTGACGGGAAAACGGCGCAGACAGGTTACATTCCGCGTCCTACCGACCAGCGGTTTGCTTTCAACCTCTTCTTTCAGGACCACATACCCGGATATCCGCAGTTCAGGGCGCACCTTAATTTCGTATTTGCCACCGGTCTGCCATACGGTCCCGACGACGGCGTCACCTACCAGCGGCTGCGCGACCACACCTGGTACCGCCGCATAGACCTCGGCTTCTCGTTTATGATCCTGGAACAGAGCCGCGACCGTATGCGCAACAAGTCGAAGTTCATCCGCAGCATCAAAAACGCCGGCATCTATATTGAGGTTTTCAATCTTCTCGGCATCAACAACATCTCCTCCTATTCTTGGTTCTCAGACATCGACAACAACCGTTATCCCGTGCCGAACTACCTGACCGGGAGGCTTATTAATGTTAAATTTTCTGTAGAATTCTGAACCGGACACTTTTTTCCCTATTTTTGCCGCCGTTTTCAGGTGAAGAGTTCGCACGGCGAATTTCTGAAAGGGAAACAGGTGCAAATCCTGTACAGTACCCGCTGCTGTAAGTTTCATACGTTTCCGCAGTACCTTTGTCACTGTCGCAAGATGGGAAGACACTTCGGAAGAAACAAGTCAGAAAACCTGCCTGTCAACAGTTTTTGACCGCTTCGGGAGGTAGGCTGGTCGTGGCGATAATTCTTCAGGACATTTCGTCCAGAGCAGTTTCCACTTTCCCTGAAGCCTATTTTGCAATGAAGAAATGCGAAAGGAATGAATTTGAAACTGACCTTAAAACGAACCTTGATTTTCATCTTGTGCGTCTGGCTTGCTGCTTCATGCAACCCGCCCGAGCCTCAAACCCCTGACACCCCGCCTGTCGATTATCAGGCAGAGGGGGTCTATGTGCTCAACGAGGGCCTCTACCAGCACAACAACAGCACGCTGACCTACTACGACTTCACCGCCAACAACCTGATGAAAGACATCTTTCTTCAGAACAACGGACGCGGATTAGGAGACACCGGCAACGATCTTCAAATGTACGGCGGCAAGCTGTACTGTGTCGTCAACAACTCAAACCGTGTGGATGTGATGAACCCGTCGGATGCCAAGTCCATCAAGGTCATACAACTGAACGGCAAGCAACCGCGCCGGCTGGCCTTTTACCGCGACAAGGCTTATATAAGCTGTTTTGACGGCGATGTTGTGCGCATCGACACCGCCACCCTGACCGCAGATGCCACTGCACACTCGGGAAGCAACCCCGAGGGCATCTGCGTCTGCAACGGCAAACTGTACGTTGCCAACTCCGGCGGCCTCAATTCTCCCGACTACGGAAAAACGGTTTCCGTGTTCGACCTTTCCACTTTCACCCTGCTGCGCACCATAGCGGTTGCGACCAACCCCTACATCCTCCAAAGTTACAACGACCAATACGTATATGTTGCCTCGCGCGGAAATTACGGCTCCATACCCTACAATTTGCAGAAAATAGATGCTGCGACCGACGAGGTTGTCAGAACATACGACTGGGAGGTGCTCAACTTTGCCATCTCCGGGAAATACGCCTACCTTTACTACAGCGACTACAACAGTTACAACTACTGGATTAAGGTGATGGATTTGGAGAACGACTGCATCGTCAACGACAACTTCGTCACAGACGGCACTACACTCAAACGCCCCTACGGCATCGCCGTCAATAGGCTAAACGGGGACGTTTACATCTCTGACGCCTACGACTTTACCGTCAACGGAGACGTTTACTGCTTTGACAAAAACGGGAAAAAGAAATTCTCGTTTGCCGTCGGGCTGAATCCTGGAACAATCCTGATAAAAAACTGACCTGACACTTAACATACATAATAACAAATAAATATTCATGAACACTATGAAAAAGAACATTTTACTTCTTGCAATCATGTTTCTTGCAAGTACAATTTTCGCCCAGTCGCCGTATCCGTACCAGAACGGCGGTGGCAAGTTCAACCTGGGCAGCAAAGCCGTCACGACCGTAGTTGACACTGCCCAAATCCAATTTTGGGTCGGACAAGGCAGCAACCGCATTGCCGCCGGCTTCTATTTCTGCAACGACGACAACCCCATCGGTGTAGTTTACGGCTATGCCTGGAACGGCACAAAGACCATCCAGGAGTTTTTCAATGAAATGAATGCTGCCGACAGCCGCATCAACATTAGCGTCACCAATTGGGTAGAAGGCGTAACCTATCAAGACTCCACCTACAACCTCGCCATCACAGGCGGAATGTTGACCTATGCGATCGGAAGTTATTGGTACAGCGGGCTTAACGACAATTTGCAGACCGGAGATGCATTCAGTTTGCAAGAATGGGGAGGATGCACCTTTGACAATGCCACCCTCTACTATGTGAGCGACCCTAACCAGACGCCGGACACCATAACACCACCCACACCG
Source organism: bacterium (assembly GCA_963644715.1). Taxonomy (GTDB): domain Bacteria; phylum Bacteroidota; class Bacteroidia; order Bacteroidales; family WCHB1-69; genus F23-D06. The sequence continues at coordinate 14,295 of CAVIPZ010000018.1, forward strand.
CCTACGCCGCCAACACCAATTGTGCCGGACACCGTATTTGACGGCATCGTAGGAACGCCGGGGTGTCAGGCCATCCATTGCGAAGACCCCGCCATCTTGGGCTGGGCCACAGGCTGCCAGATCACGCGCGGTTATCAAGACATTGCTTCACCCACTGCTTTAGCCACATACGGCACTGATGAAGACGGCACCGGCACCGCTTCCACCGTCACAACAACCGGTGTAGTAAGCCTCGGCGACGGCGGCACCGCAGTACTCACCTTCGGCATTCCCATCCAAAACGGCGACGGCTACGACTTTGCCGTATTCGAGAATGCGCTGAACGACACCTTCTTGGAATTGGCTTTCGTAGAAGTAAGTTCTGACGGCGAGCGTTATGTACGTTTCCCCGCCACCTCAAACACGCAAGACAGCATACAGATCGGCAACGGCGGCAGCGTTGACGCCACCAAAATCAACAACCTCGCCGGCAAATACCGCATCGGCTGGGGCACCCCCTTCGACCTGGCTCAGCTTGCCGACAGTGCCGGCATCGACATCAACAACATCACCCACATCAGACTGATAGACGTTGTCGGCTCCATCGACCCGCAGTACGGCACATACGACCAGTACGGGCAAATCATCAACGACCCCTACCCCACCCCGTTCGCCAGCAGCGGGTTTGACTTGTCAGGCGTGGCCGTCCTTAACGGCTGGACACCTGCCGCCGTCAGAGAGAACCCTGCCGAAAGAGCACGCATCGCCGTCTATCCCAACCCCGCATCCGACTATTGCACCATTGTCTGCGGCGGAACAATGAATGTAGCATACCTCTATGACATCTCGGGCAAACTGGTTCGCACCGAGCAGCTGAACGGCAGCACCACCATCGACCTGAGCGGCCTCGAAAACGGCTTCTACCTGCTCAACGTCAACGGGCAAAACATAAAAATCATAAAACAATAAATATTTTCACCACCACTTTTATTCAGACAGAGGGAGATGCCCACAGCGGTGTCTCCCTCTTGTTTTTCACCAGCCATTGGCTGTTTTCTGCTTCTTCATAGGTTAACCATACAGCAATATAAATATTTAACGGAGATGCCACAATTTCACGGCATTTTTGAATGTCACCTGTTCATATTGTCCATTTATGCACACATCTTTGAAAGTTTTCAATTTCCTTTGATAATATGCTCGCATATCCTCATCAGGACGATAATACTTCGGAATACACATATCTGTTCCCCATAATAATTTATGGGACAGTCCTTCTCGTATCAACTGAAACATATCTGTTGTTGGCATAAAAGCCGAATCTGCATACGCATTAGAATAATTGTGAAGCATAGGAACAATCTGTGTCAACGGTCTTCCATGAGCAAGGATAAAATCAACATCTGGATTATTCGCAACCAACGATTCGTACTTGCCGCAAGGACAAATATCATCGTTCCCTGTATGTATGAGCAATGGCAAATCATACTCTCTTGAAATATCTACAACTTCCTGAAATTGACCACCGTCAGGCTGCCAATGATTGGGGTGTAAAAACGGGTGGACTTTCAAACACTTCCATTTAATACCCGATTCCAAAAACCAAGCATTGTTTCCTTCTAGTCCTGCTGGTGTAATCCACATTACCGGGAGCACTTTCTTTTCATCCATATCAACAAGTTGATGGATTTCGTCGATAACCTTCGGATAGTCTTCTTCGCACATTGTGGTTGAAGAGACCGCATAATAATCTATCCTCAATTGCTCTACCAGCCGATGAATGGTTGACGGATCATAATAATGTTCGCGGAACTGACCGACGTGGATATGGGTATCGATTAGCATTACAGATATTTTGAAGCCTCTTTTATTGCCATTTTTGGATATATGTGCGACACATTATCTTTATGTTCAGAGGCACGATTACGCAGTTGCTCTTTAACTTTCTTTTCTGCAGGTGCAATTGTCTTTATCCATTTTACGGCCTCATCCTGCAAACAATAATACGCAATCACTTGCTGCGCTAATTCCCGCTTTTTCTTGCCATAGTGTTCCTTAATCAAAAAAAGCAGTGGTATGACTACGCCCAATACACAGATAATCAGTTCCAACAACTCCTTTATAT
>CAVIPZ010000019.1:0-11491 GCA_963644715.1 bacterium
AACTTGGACGGATTGATTTGTTCCTTTATATTTCCTTTTGGCGATCATCACTCTACAGTCTTGGCGCAAAAAGGATTTGGTCTTTCCCGTCCTAATGATAGCATACTCTGGAACTATCGTGCTTGTTTCACCTGTAGAAAGCATTGTATAGTCTAGTGCGTAATAGCCTGGATAGGAAGTGTTGTGTCCAGTGAACACTGCTTCCTGAATTCCTATATGGTCTCCAACGACTGGGGCAACACCATAACTGATATCATACAACCACGGTTTAGCCTTAGATTCTGATGCTGATGATATCTTCGGATTATCCACCAATATTACATTTTCAGTATTTGCGTCAAGGTCTTTGGACAGTATTTGTCTATAAGTATGAATAATATTCATATCATCCGGAACATTCATGGCATCGTCTTCGTCAAGTTCATCATTAGCGACCGGATATTTTTCAAGAAAAGTTTGAACTGCCTTTTGTATGGTTTCTCCTTTGGATACCGGTATGAGAATAAAGTTATCCGATGTTATAGAATTGAAATATTCCAAATCTTCTGTACCAAATTTCACAATTGCTGAATTCTTATGTGCCTCATCATAAACAATCAGTTCTTTACTGTATTCTCCAAAATACAATTGGTTTTGAAAATACTCCGTTTTTGCCGAGTTCCCCTCAACAATAGTTTGTGGTTCTTTTTCGCATGAAAGGCATAGTATAGCGCAAAATACAATTGCTGATACCATTAGAAACCGTAAATTCTTCTTCATATTTGATGAATTATAATTTGAGTCTCTTGTGTTAACAAAAGGAATCGGTCAGTAGGAGACTCATTGATACCGCAAAGATTCCTAAACGCCGCAAATATATGTTTTTTTTCAATAACAAAAAAACATATAAACGTTCTTCAGTCCACTTGGGTCTTCAACAGGGCTATAAAATCGACCCCGGCGCGCGTCTCGAACATCGATTCTGCCGCCAAATTCAGCACCACAATGACGGCAAAGGAAAGATACAAGAAATCTCTTCGCTTGAAACTGACCACAAACGGAAAGCCGCAATAGCAGAGCAGCGCTAACACACCAGGAATCCCGACCGTGAGCAAGGTTTGAAGATACTGGTTATGGGCATTGAAATGATGTCCTATCAGGTTTGTATAGTTCTGGTGGATGGCATTCAGACAGAGTTCGTCCGTCGCATCGCCAGTACCTACCCCCCACGGCATGTTTTTGCGGCAGATTTCCAAGGCAGACTTCCATACCGTGAGCCTTATTTCGGTACTGCCGTCACCGAGTTCCTGGTTCCGGAACTGCTCAATGTCCTCAACCGAAGCCTGGAACCGGCGGATTGGCAAATCACCGTTTTCGTTCAAAACCACGACGACACTGCCTACGCAGACCAAAATGCTGAGCACCGCCGCAATGTTGACAGTACGTATAATCCAGAGGTTCACCACCCACAACGCGCCAACCAACAGAAATATCAAAATGCCGGCTTTTGACTGTAAAAAGAAAACGCTCACCACAAAAACCGCCAAAACAAAGATGACAAACATTTCAGCCAAGGAAGAGAGCCGCTCTTTTTCTTTGGAGAGAAATTCAAGAACTATGCAAAATGAGAATGTAACATACATAGCGAGATATGAGGGGTGTCTCAACAAGGACAGATGTATGTAAAACAGCCCGCAACTGTCATCCGTCCGGATATATTTAGCAATGGCGATGCCAAATATGACGCAGAGATGCAGAAAGGTAAACAAGGCAAAAACCAGCAAGGCAATACGTATTCGGGTCCGGTTGAGGTCTTTGCGACTGTATGCCAAGGCAAAAAGCGGCGCAGCCAAAAACCAGAGGTTGCAGTCGAAAGCCGCAAATGCGTGGGCTTTATTCGAAGAAAGGAAAAAGCCATAAATCACCAGTGCGTAAAGCGAGAAGAGGACGACGACGCCAACGGGCGAAACGTTCTCTTTCAGATTCCGGATCTTTTCTTTCCAGTTCCACGCTATGATCCAATTGAGAAACATCAGAACCGCAACAGGAAGCATCAGCCAATTGGTAAACGGCAATGATGCCATTGCCAGCAACAGCAGAGCATAAAAGGCGTCAAAATGCCAATTGCCCGTAAAGAGACGCTCTTTGCGGCACCGTTTGGTTACTTCCGTGTCGGCACTCTCGTTCATGGGCGTTTTTCAAGCAGGTCGGGGCGACGTTGTCTGGTTCTTTGCAATTGCTGATCCAGTTTCCATTCGGAGATAAGCCGGTCATTGCCGGAAAGCAGCACCTCGGGGACACAATGACCATTGTAGTTTGCAGGACGTGTATAAACGGGGGCTGACAGCAACCCGTCTTGGAACGAGTCTGACAATGCCGACTCGGCATCGCCAATGACACCGGGGATGACGCGGGCTATGGCGTCGGCAATGACCATAGCGGCGAGTTCGCCGCCAGAGAGCACATAGTCGCCAATGCTCAGTTCTTCGGTCACATAGAGTTCCCTGACTCTTTCGTCAACGCCCTTATAGTGTCCGCACAGCAAAATGATGTTATTGAGCAACGACATCTCGTTGGCCTTGCGCTGGTTGAACGTTTTGCCGTCAGGCGCCATCAGACATACTGCATCATAGGTGCGTTCCTGCTTCAGCTGCTCTATGCAACGGGCAATCGGTTCAATCATCATCACCATGCCGGCACCGCCGCCAAAAGGATAGTCGTCGGCCTTGTGGTGTTTGTCGGTAGTATAGTCCCTGATGTCATGGGTGTGCAGCGAAACGTAGCCCTTGTCAACGGCCCGTTTGAGAATAGAGTTTCCGAACACTCCCTTGAACATGTCTGGGAAAAGCGTGAGTATGTCAATGCGCATTTTGCTGTAGTTTTTCTATCATCATAATTCCGTCGCGGAACGGCAAAAGGAGATTCCGCACGCGGCTGTCCTGTTGAACCTTGTCGTTGAAAGCCATAATGGCGCGGGTGTCTTTGTCGCAGGCAGGCTCTTCTTCTGTCACTTTTCCGTTCCACAACACATTGTCTGCCAAGATAAAGCCGCCGTCTTTCACATGCGGGAACACTAAATCATAATAAAGCGGATAGTTCTCTTTGTCGGCGTCTATGAAAACCAAATCCCAAACGTTTGGCAACGCCGGCACCACCTCTCGTGCATCCCCAATATGGAGAATGATGCGGCCGTTGAGCGGCGACTGGCTGAAATAGCGACGTATGCGGTCTTCATATTCAACATTCACCTCTATGGTATGCAATTTTCCGTCAGAGGCAAGCCCCTCGGCGAGGCAAAGCGCCGAATAGCCTGTAAAGGTGCCGATTTCCAAAACATTTGCAGGGCGCAACATCTTTGAGAGGAGCGAAAGCAGCAGCCCCTGCATCTGCCCCGAAGCCATACGGGGGTTGATGGTCTGCAGGTGCGTCTCACGTCCAAGGCGGTAAAGCAGGTCGCTCTCCGCGGTGGTGTGCGCTTCACAATAGGCTTCCGTACCGGCATCGATCAGGTCAAACGTGGACATCAGGAGAGTTCTGAAATGGTTTTGTTCACTTCTTCTTCGGTTTTTGTCAATTTATCCTTGCAGATCCTGATCAGCCGTGACGCTTGTTTGATGTTCTCTGTCAGGTCGTCAATTGAGATGTCCGCATTTTCCATCTTCTGCACAATGTCCTGCAACTGCTTGAAAGCTTCTGTATAAGATATTTCCTTGTCCATTTTGGGCTGTTTTTAATAAGAGATTCCGATTCTGGCCCCGATGTAGTGATAATTCACGGGCAGACTGCGGTTGGTGTAATATTCTGAAAACTGGTCGTTGTCGTAAGAATAGCCTATCACCGAACGTTGCAGCCTGTAGCAAGCGGCAAGCAGCAACGAGAGCCGGTCGTTGAACTTTATGCGTAAGCCGAGGCCGGCCTCGCACGAAGGTCCCCATTTCATGCCATGCACGATCCGGTCGTTAGTCTGGGGCTTCGACTGGATGTACCACTTTCCGCTGGCGCCCGCATTGACATAGCACAACGGGGCTATGCGGGTGTCGCAGAAGTCAACGGTGAGGTTGGCATAGACGGGAATGAAAGCCGTGGTGCGCCAAATGTCAAACCCGGCGCCTAGCCCCAACATCACGTACGGATTGAAACGGTAGGCAAACAGCTGGTTGATCTGAAAGGTAGTCAAGTCGTTGTTGATGCGTTTGAAAGCAGCACCGTCGTCGTCTATAAGGTCAACATGCCCGATTCCGCCGGCGCAGCCGAGGGAGGTCATATACACAAAGCGCCGGCCTTGCTGTTTGCGCTGCGCCTGCAAAGAACAGGCCAATGTCAGGAACACGATAATGAACAGAATTGTCTTTTTCATTTTTTCACAAGGAGGCTGGTTCAGGATGGTGTTTGGTTGTTGGCGGCCTTGTTGCCGTAAAGAAGTTCACGGGCGGCGTTGGCGGTGGCTTCTGCTGCCTGGCTGCCGCCAATGAGCGCGGCAATTGCCTTGACGCGTTCCGCTTCGCTGAGCACCTTGAGTCCCGTGGCAACTATGCCGTCGTGCTCTTCCTTGAACACGCAATACTGCCGTGTCCCTTTGGCCGCAATCTGCGGAAGGTGCGTGATGGCTATGACCTGATGCTGTCTGGCAAGCCGGTCCATGGCGGATGCCACCGTGTTGGCCGTCTCGCCGGATATGCCTGTGTCTATCTCGTCAAAGATTACGGTAGGAAGCAGCACGGAATCTGAAATCACCGACTTCAGCGCCAGCATCACGCGCGACATCTCGCCGCCGGATGCCACTTTGCCGAGGTCAGATAGCGGTATGCCCTTGTTGGCCGAGAACAGGAACACGACGCTGTCGGTGCCGTTTTCCTGAAAATCGCCCGCTTGTTCCATTTTTATCTCAAAACGGCTGCCTGGCAGCGACAGTTGTGAGAGCTGCTGCATGATTTCAGACTCCAGTTGCGGTATAGCCTGCCGGCGGCTTTCAGTTAGTTTTGCGGCCGACTGTGCCGTCTGGTCTTGCAGCCTTTGCCGTTCTGCTTTCAAGGCCTCCAGTTGCGCGCCGCCGTCAACGTATGCTTCCGACTCTTTTTTCAGCCGTTCGGCAATGGCCAGCAGGTCTGCAACGGTCTCCACCTGGTATTTGTGCTCTAACGAATAAATCAGGTCAAGCCGTTCGTTGAGGCGGTTCAGTTCCGCAGGGTCAACGGTAACATCTTGCTCTTTGCGGGCAATGTCGTAAGAGATGTCTGTCAGTTCAAGGATGGCTGAATTGAGTCTATTGCAAAGGTCAACATATTCTGGTCCAATCTCTTTCAGCGGCTCACATTCATTCTGAATGGCCTTGAGTTGGGCGAGCACGGTTTCTCCGTCCTGTTCCGAAAGCTGCATAGCGGCCTTATAGAGGTGCGTTTTTATCTGTTCTGCGTGGTTGAGCATATAGACGGCTTTCTCTGCCTCCTCCTGCTCGCCGGGCTGCAGCGATGCCTTTTCAAGTTCCTGAATGGTATAATTGTTGAACTCCTGTTGCAAAGTAGCCTCGCTGTGCCTTGCTTTCAGGCTGTCATATTCACGGGCGGTTTTCTTCAGGAGGGCGAACGAATCGCGGTAGGCCGAAAGGACTGCCTCGTTGCGGGCAAAACGGTCCAGCAACTGCAAGCGGAAAGCGGAGTCTTGCAAAAACAGGTTCTGGTGTTGCGAATGGATGTCTATCAGCCCGGAAGCCAGCTCCTTGAGAACGGCAAGGTTCACGGGGGTGTCGTTGACAAAGGCCCGCGACTTTCCCTTTTCATTGATTTCGCGCCGAATGACCGTCAAGTCCTGATAGTCAAGGTCGTGCATCGTAAAAAAGTCTTGCAGCCCATATAATGCAATGTCAAACGTACCCTCCACGATACACTTCTGCGCCTTGTCGTAAAGCACATCCGTTTCGGCTCTTTTGCCGAGCAGCAGAGACAAAGCGCCAAGCAGTATTGACTTGCCCGCGCCGGTCTCGCCCGTGATGACCGTAAAGCCACGGTCGAACGTGATGTCGAGCGACCGTATCAGGGCGTAATTCTTAATCTGCAAAGACTGTAACATACCGTCTAATTGCTGCTTGACGTGTTTATGGCATCATATTTCGAAGAGTTTGTCGGGTCTATCTGCTTCATAATATTGACAACCTGAGTCTTCTCGCTGGGCATGCCCTCTTTGAAAATGTTGACGATTTCATCGCATTTGGTGGAAGTGATGACCTTTACCATAGCGAGCCCAGACTTCTGGTTATACACTTGCTGCAAAAGGCGAAGGCTTTCAAGAATGACAGCACGGCCGGCGTCTGGGGTCTCACTCATGACATCAAGTCCGAGGCGGTGGTACTGGTAATAGAAATCGTGCAGTTTGCTGTAGGTGCTGTTGGTAAAATTCTCCGTAATCCAATAGCGATTGCTCTGTCCTTTGTCGGCCACACTCCAGCCTGCCTCTTTTGCCGATGAGTTCAAGTTGACAATCGACTGACATTTAGTATAATAAGTAGAACCGCCATTCAAGGAGAAAGAGTCAAACTCAACAGCGAGGAAAAGGTTCAAATAATAGGCAATCAGAGAGGTGAACTGCGAAAGGTTCACGTTGTCGGCATACTCAAGCTCGTCGCCCTCGGCGTAAGTGAACTCCACTTTCTTGTCCTGAAAATTGAGCAGTGTAGTCTTGTAACTGGCTTTATATACGGGGCGTTGCAACAAAATTGTCATAGTGCCCTTCATGACGTCGCCGGATATTTCGGTCAGGTTGATCTGAAGGGCGCACTCTATGCGTTCGTTGGTTTTAAGGTTATATTGGCACCACTTGCGGTCGTGTATGAACTGATACAGTTTTTGCTGCAAATCGTTGAATCGTTGCGGGTTCGACCCTCCGGTCACCTGTGTGGCATTTACAGACACCTGGCATTGGAAGTCCTGTGCCGAAACTATGCCGACGACACAAGACAGAAGTATCAGCGTGAAGAGTCTTTTCATTATGGTTTAATTTTTAAATATGGTTGGTCACAAAATCGATAATGTCATCTGCAATAGATTTCTTGTCTTTCAGTTCGCTTTCTGTAATATGGCCGTCTTTGGAGATGATGCGCACTTTGTTTGTGGCGGTCCTGAAGCCGGCATCCTTGTCGCGAAGTGAATTGAGAACGATGAAATCCGCATTTTTAGTATGCAGTTTATGCAAAGCATTGTCAATCTCATTTTCTGTTTCGAGGGCAAAGCCGACGAGCGTTTGGTTTTGGCCTTTCGACTGCCCTATAGCATAGAGGATATCGTGGGTTTTCTTCAGTGAGAGCTGCAGTGTATCAGATCTTTTCTTGATTTTCTCGCTTGCCACCGTGACAGGCGTGTAGTCGGCCACAGCTGCGGCCATAACCATCAGGTCTTGGCTCCTGAAAATATCCATACAAATGCTGTACATCTCCTCGGCGGTCACCACATCAATCCTTTTGATATTGGGGTGGACAGTTTTGAGGTGGGTAGGGCCCGTCACCAGCGTAACCTCTGCGCCGCGCTCTGCCGCCGACTCGGCTATGCAGAAGCCCATCAGTCCGGAAGAGTGGTTGCCCACAAAGCGCACGGGGTCTATGGGCTCGTAAGTAGGACCGGCGGTAACCATCACCTTTTTCCCTGCCAAGGAGGAAGAATCTTTCAGAAAGCAGTTTACAGTCTCGAATATCCTTTCGGGTTCTTCCATCCTTCCTGTGCCGGTACTGCCGCAGGCGAGAAATCCCGACTGCGGGGAGATGATGCGGCAACCCCGCTGCTGGAGGATCCGCAAATTCTGCTGTACGGCAGGATGGGAAAACATATTGTCATTCATGGCAGGTGCCAGAAAAACAGTACTTTTTGTTGCCAGAAGCAACGTAGAAAGAGCGTCGTCCGCTATGCCGTTTGCATATTTGCCGAGCAAATTGGCTGTTGCCGGCGCCACCACCACGCAATCTGCCCATTCGGCTATGCTCACATGCCGGACATCAATGCTGGAGGCTCGCTCAAAAGTGTCAACATACAGCCGGTTCTGCGAAAGGGTCTCTATGGACAACGTGGTCACAAACTGCAATGCGTTTGCCGTGGCCACGACCTGAACCTCATACCCTTGTTTCTTGAACAATCGGATCAAAAACAACGATTTATATGCGGCAATACCTCCTGTAATCCCGATAACGACATGTTTTCTTTCCGGCATGCTGCTGGGTTATTGGTTGTTGTCTGAATCCTTGAAGTAGATCATATCGTGCTCGAATTCGTAAAGGGCAAGTTGCGTCGGTTTGGGCAACTGCTCATAGAACCTGGAAAGTTCTATCTGCTCGCGGTTCTCCGTAACCTCGTCCAGCGTGTCGTTGCCGGTTGCGTACTGCTGCGAACTCTCTATGAATTCCTGTTTCAGGTCAGCGGCTATCTGGTCGGCCCTTTTCGACATGATGACAATACTTTTATAATAATTACCTGTCTCCTTGTCGTATTGTCTGATGTCTTTGGTCTTGGCAAAAAGATCCGTCTTAAGTTTTTTGTAATCTGCAGCTTTCATTTATTGTTTTATTTCGCGAATTTGTATTTATTTTCCGTTCAGTTGTTTGCGCACCTCTGTCGCAATTTTGCTCACCTCGGCGGTGTATTTGTTCTCGGGATAATTCAAGAGAAGCCTGTTGCATGCGTCCAAGCATGCGGTATAACGTTCTTTTTTCTTACCCTCAACACTTCTCTTGGCATACTCAAGATTGTTCAGCACAAGATAATAGATGGCCTCAGGCATCAGCGGCGAGTATGAATAGTCGTTGAAGAAATTCTTGGCCGCAATCTGGCAAGCCTCGTAATGGTCGGTGTCGTAATAGAGAACCATGATTTCCAAATCTTTCCTTGCCAACTTTGTGCGCATGGCATCCAACATCACGTTGCACTCCTCGACGTGCGAACTGTTTGGGTACGCCTGCAAGAAAGCCTTGATCTGCTCTATCGCGAACTCTGTATTGCTCTGGTCCAGCGAATACTCCGGGCTTGAATTGTATATGGCACAGATGCCGTAGTAGAACGCGTCTTCGGTGCGTGAGGTGTTCGGATATCGCCGGGCATAGTCTCTGAAATGGAACGCCGCCATGTCGTAGTCGCCGTTCTTGTAATAACTTTGGGCAAAAAGATACAATATAGTATCTGCCCTCTCGGTGCCGAGCGAAAGCGGGTAAAGGTTCTCAAACAAACCGGCGGCGGAAAGATATTGGCCGTTGTTGTAATAGCGGATAGCCCGGGCATACTGCTGGTCAAAGTTCTCGAACGTAACCTTCCTGCCTTGGCTGCGCACTTTTTTAGGCTTCTTGCTCGCCTTGGCTGCGGTCGCAACGGTGTCTCCGACGGTCTTGGCCGGCACAACTGGCGTGTCTGCCGGAAGCACAAGGCACGGGGCAACTGATGCAAAGCACTTCGCAGACATTACTAACAGCGTTATTACCAGCAAGTTAATAATCTTCTTAATCATAATAAGTAAAACGCGCAAAGATATAAAATTTTTGCAAGTGCGCACATTTGCACAAACGAGCCTCCAAAATTGCCGTATTTTCGATTTTTGTATATTTGCCGCTCATTAAACACACAACATCAAGACAACTATGGATAATTTTATTGTATCTGCCCGCAAGTACAGGCCAACGACTTTCAACTCTGTTGTAGGGCAGGATGCCATAACCTCAACATTGAAGAACGCGATCCGCACCGGCCAGGTGGCACAGGCATTCTTGTTCTGCGGTCCGCGCGGCGTCGGCAAGACCACCTGCGCGCGCATCTTCGCCAAGGCACTCAACTGCCAGCATCTCACCGACTCGTTCGAACCATGCAACGTGTGCGAATCGTGCCAGTCGTTCAACAATTCGGCATCGTTCAACGTGTTCGAGCTCGACGCGGCCTCCAACAACTCCGTTGAAGACATCCGCTCGTTAGTAGAGCAGGTACACATTCCGCCGCAAGGCGCCAAGTACAAGGTTTACATCATCGACGAGGTTCACATGCTCTCGGGGGCGGCCTTCAACGCGTTCCTCAAAACCCTCGAGGAACCGCCCGCATACGCCAAATTCATCATGGCGACCACTGAAAAGCACAAAATCATCCCGACCATCCTTTCGAGATGTCAAGTATATGATTTCAAACGCATTGAAGAACGTGACATCATCAAACACCTTCAATATGTAGCCTCGCAAGAGGGGGTTGAGGCCGAGGAGGAAGCCTTGCGCGTCATCGCGGACAAGGCCGACGGCGCACTCCGCGACGCCCTGTCCATCTTTGACCGGCTGGTGAGCTTTTCGGGCAAAAAGATAACCTACGCTGACGCCATCGAGAACCTCAACGTGCTCGATGTGGACAATTACTTCAAGGTGACCGATTACCTGTTCAGCGAAGAACTGGCGCAGGCACTGCTGCTCTTTGACGACATCCTGACCCGCGGCTTCGATGCCCAGAACTTCATCTCGGGACTGGCATCCCATTTCAGAAACCTCCTGATTGCCCGCGACCCTGCTACGTCGAGACTGCTGGAGACATCCGACAACATCCGCGACAGGCTGGTGCGGCAGGCGCAGACGGCCGACCGGGCTCTGCTGCTCAGAGCCATGGAACTGGCCAACCAGTGCGACTTCAACTACAAGCTGTCCAACAACAAGCGGCTGTCGGTTGAACTCTGCCTGATGCAGATAAACGCAAACTACCTGTTCAAAAAAGCCAGGCAATCGCAGGAGCGTAAATAACCCAGAGGGTGGAACGGCCTCCACCACCGGAGAGACAGCGGCAGCCGCAGCCTTTTCCGACAAGCCGAGAATATCAAACCTGGAGTTCAAGTTCCCGGGCGCACCGCCCATCCGGCAGATTCCCTCTATCCGCAACGTGATGGAGGGCAGCAGCACTGCGGCAAACATCGCCAAACCGACCGGACTGCCGTCGCCAGAACCCGCCAAGACCAGCACGACTGACAATCACGCCGCCACGGACGCCCCAACAACAACCCAAAAACCTGAAACATTCGCCGACTGCTGGAACAAGATGTTCAATGACATCTTTTCGCATGTCCCGATGATCTACCATTCTATGAAAGACAGGATGCCCGAATACAAAGACGGAATCATTCACATTGAGGTGCTTAACGACTTCCAGAAAGACGAATATGAATCCAGAATGCCTGCACTGCTGGAATATTGGCGCAATCATTTCTCCCTCAAGGCTGACGACATAGTCATAGAGACAAACACGCATCTTGAGAAAAAGAAAATCATCATCAGTGCCGAAGACAAGTTCAGGAATCTAGAAGAACAGAACCCCGTCCTAAAGCCTTTCTTGCAAGAACTCGGGCTTCGCATCCGCGACTGACCGTCGATGGACACGCGCAACTGTTTCAAGCTGGGAGGGAACCCTTTTCGGGAGCGCTTATACAGCAAAGACGAAAAATAATAAAGCGGGAAAACACAATCCAAAAGAAAAAATGCTATTTTTGCACGCTTTTTTGAAAAACATTGTACAACTATAAAAAACAG
>CAVIPZ010000019.1:11501-16058 GCA_963644715.1 bacterium
CAGTAATTGAATATGGCAGCAATTGGCTCGATTCGTAAACATGGCGTAGCACTGATGATTATCATCGGAATTGCAATGCTTGCGTTTATTCTGGGCGACCTTTCGCAGGTGACCCGTACATTCTCCAACAAAAATGTCATGGCAAAGGTCGATGGCAAAAAAATGGACAAGGCATACAGCGAACAATTTGAAGAGAACACCTCGCTGATGCGCCTTATGCAGAACAAATCTTCATTCGACGAGAACGAAACTTACCAGATCCATGAGATGACCTGGCGGCAGATGCTGCAAGACGCCATTTTGGACAACCAACTCAAGTCTCTCGGCCTTTCGTTCACGTCACAGATGGAAGAAGATTTCAAGGCAGAGATGATTGCCAGCCTCAACACGCAACGCCCGAACCAGTATATGGCCCAGTTCGCAAATGCTCTTGCACAGCTCTATGGTCCCGAAAACGCAATGGCCATCATCTCCAACATCGACGAGTACGCCAACAACGACCAGACCAAGGAACTTTACAACGCATACAAAGCCATCGTGCGCTTCGCCATTTCGGGTGAAAAGTCGGCCCGCTACTTTGCCCTTGCCCAGAACACAGTGTATTTCTCTGACCCGCTCGCCAAACAGCTTGCCAAAGACAACACCGACGCTATGGTCTCTATGATGGCCGTCAACCCGCAGTCTGCAACGTTCAACAGCATAGCCGCAACAGTCAACGACAAGGAAATCAAAGATTTTTACAAGAAACATAAAAAAGACCTCTTTACGGTTTATGAGAAAAACCGCGACATTGACGTGGCGGTGTTCCCGATCAACCCCACGGCTGCCGACTTGAAAGCCATTGAGGACAGCGTTCGCGCCGACTTCCAGAAATTCACGGCTGTGACCTCGCTGGCAGACTACAGCGCAGAAAGAGGCAACGGCGTAGTGGATAGCACCTACTACAAATCCGAGGACATCAACATCCCGGCACTCGACAGCCTCATCTTCAAATGCGCTGTCGGCTCTTTCATCGAACCTTACAACCACGAAAACCAGAAATGGTACTTCGGAAAGGTGTTTGGAGAGTCTGCCCGCCCAGACTCTGTGCAGGTGGCCATCATTGAACTTCCGTTCAAGACTTCCCAAAACGCTTCTGCCAAATACTCCAAGAGCGAAGCCAAGAACCTGGCCGACAGTCTGAAAAACGTGATTGAAAGCAAAGAATCTACCATTTTCGCTTTGCAGCCTAATTTCCTCGACGGCCGCGAACAGACCGACACTACCATCTGGCTTCCTGAAAGAGGTACGCTGCCTGCTTTGTACAACAGCCTCACCAGCACCGCCGACGGCAATGTTTATGTGTATGCTGCCCCCAACGGATACATCGTGTTCCAGATGATGTCGCGCACCGCCCCGATCGCTAAAAGACAATTTGTTCTGTATGACTACAACATTTCCGCATCCGACGCAACGGTTGCTTCCCTGAAATCGCAAGCCAACACTTTTGCCGCTTCCGTTACCAGCGCAGACGAACTGATTTCGACCGCAGCCTCCAAAGGTATCCAGACCGTCAAAGGCACCAACATCCTCTCTATGGCTTCCGTCATTGACCAACTCCCGAACTGCCGTGACATCGTCAGCTGGGCTTTTTCAGATGACGTGAAGAAAGACGACATTTCAGATGTCATCAATGTTGAAAGAATGTTCTTTGCCGTGGCTGCCGTGAGAAACGTTCACGATGAAGGCGTACAGAAACTGAAAAACGTTAAAGACGACATCAAGGCACAACTCGAGATGGAAAAGAAAACAGAAATGGTGGCCGAAGAGGTTGCAAAGTCTTTGTCGTCCAATGCTGACATCCAAGCACTGGCTCAGCAATACAACACCCGCGTGATGGACAGCGTGATGCTGAGCTTTACCGGCGACCTCTACCGCAACCGCGGCGTTGACGGCAGTGCCATCGGCAAAATTTTCAGCCTTGAGGAGAACAAACTTGCTGCCGTTGCCGGAAAGAATATGGTTTATGTGATAGACGTGAAATCCAAAAACACGAACCCCGCCAGCCAACAGTTGATGCTCGAAAAGAATATGCTCCGCAACGAGGTAATCGGCCGCGAACGCAGCGAGATGACCATCGTCAACCATCTCATCAACCAGACCAAAGTCATCGACAACCGGTGCCGTTTCTACCAGAAATAACGACACTTTAACAGAACTATAAAAAAGTTCAGTAGGGATTAAACTTATCCGCGCAGGATATATCCTTACTGAACTTTTTTTATTGCAGTTTACTCAACAATCGAAAAAAAACTATTTATGGAAATTATAAAACGACTCACCATCTCTGCTGCTGTTCTGCTGTCATGCTTTATGGCCATAGCACAGCCCGAGATGCAACAAACCGCCAGAACAAACTATTCGTCAGGTACCGTAACGGGGTCAATTGTGGATGCAAACGGCGTACCCTTAGAATACGCATCCGTAAATGTGAAGAAAACGTCTGACTCCACCACCGTACAATACGGCATCACCGACAGCAACGGCAAGTTTACCTTGGAAAACATCCCCTTTGGCGAATATTTTGTCGAAATTCAATATATCGGATACCAGAAATCGACCTCCAGCAAATTCACAATCTCAAAGAGCAACGCGGTATTCAAAATCCCGAAATACAAGATGACGGACAAAAACACAGAACTGGAAGCCGTTGTAATACAAGCCCAAAAAGACATGCTGCAAACGAACCTTGACAAGACTGTCTTCAATGTCGAGTCAAGCATCAATGCGACAGGGCAAACCGCTGCGGAAGTCCTTGAGGAAATCCCTTCCGTTTCGGTTGACTTGGAAGGCAATGTCAGCCTCAGGGGAAGTGAAAACGTGACCATACTTGTAGATGGGCGCGCCACCAACCTGACAATGGACCAGATTCCCGCCGACATGATCGAGAGCATCGAAGTCATCACCAACCCCTCGGCACGGCTTGAGCCAGACGGCATGGCCGGCATCCTGAACGTGGTTCTGAAGAAGAAAAAAGAGTCGGGCTTCAACGGCATGGTCAACTTGGGAGGTTCCACCGCTTGCGTCTATCATAACGAAAAGCACAACATCTTCCTCAACGGCTACAACGGCAGCCTCAGTTTCAATTACCGCTATGACAAAATCAACCTGTTTGCCAGCTACGGCTACCGCAACCACTCGCACCGCAACGGCGGAACCTTGTGGCGCGAATCGTGGGACTCCCTATATACCGACATTATGGAACAGGAGAACTTCGGCACACACAGCGACAGATTCCAAAACGGCTCCCTCTCCCTTGACTATTACATCAACAAATACAATACGCTCTCATTCAACGTAAGAGGGCATTTCGGCAAGATGCAGCGCGACAACGACCTCTGGTCGCGTACACAAAGGAAAATTGACAGCGCCAACTACAGCATCCTGAACGAGTACGACCAAGACGGCGACAACATCCGCAAATTCAATGCTATTGACGCCTCGCTCAACTACAAGAAAACCTTTGCGACCCCGGGGCGCGAACTCACTGCAGACCTGTTCTTCACCAACCGGAACGGAAACGCCACAGATGTCCTTTTCCAGCAACATAAGAACGACGAGAAAGACAACTATTACCAGACAAGCACAACCATTGAACGAAACCGCGACGCATCGGCACAACTCGACTTTGTGACGGGTGTCGGCAACGGCGGACGTATCGAGACTGGGTACAAGTTCTCTTACCGCGGCGTGGGGCAAGACTATCACCTCTATTCAGGCATCTCTGCCGAAGACACCGTTGAAGACCTCTCACAGCGCAACGATTTCAACTACTCCGAATATATCAACGCACTCTACTTCATCTACTCCAACACGTTCTGGAGCAAGTTGCAGATGCAACTGGGACTGCGTGGCGAAGTGTCGTACACCGTGTCTGACCTCAAGTCGCAGGATATGGTTTACTCCTATTGGAACTACAACCACTTTGCCAAGAACTTCTTCTACCCTACCATACACCTCAAATACGAGTTCACGCCAGAACACTCGCTTCAATTCAGTTTCTCGCGCCGTGTGCAGCGTCCACGCATCCATCAACTCAACCCGTTCATCAACTATTCAGACAAGGAAAACCTCTCATGCGGAAATCCGGAATTGGAGCCGGAGTTTGCCAACTCGTTTGAATTAGGCTATATGTACGTCAAAGACAAAACATCTATCACGCTGACAGGCTTTTACCGCCGGAGAACAAACCTCATTACGCGAAACACTGAAATGCAATGGGACTCGCTCGGGAATCCTTACACCATGACCACTTATATGAACTACAACAAAAGCCAAAACATGGGTGTAGAATTCTTTTTCAGCCAAAGGGTTAAAAAGGTATGGCGCGTAAACGTCACGGGCAGTTTCTACCGCAACATCATCGACAGCGACAACCTGCTTGACGAGAACCTCTCGCGCGACTGGGCATGGAACATGGGCGTAAACCAGACTTTCACGGTAGGCAAGAATTTCGACTTGCAACTTGACTTCCGCTACAGGTCCTCCTCCTTGACATCCGGCAGCATGGGCTGGGGC
>CAVIPZ010000020.1:0-16046 GCA_963644715.1 bacterium
TGCCGAGGAATGTCTGTATCTGTGTTTCTAACAACTCCATACGCTGATATTGTCAAGGTTGTTGATGGCTGCTTCCTCACAAGGGATTATCTGGCAGCAGCGATTGAGCACCATGCTCGACACAACGCGGCTGACCTTGCCGCTCGCGATGCCTTTGGTGGCAACATCGGCAAGGCAGTTGGCTCCCTCCCAATACCAGATGTTGCGCACGTTCTCTACCTTCACGGTCTCGCCGTCAATGGCGGTCACTGTTCCGTAATACACACCGGCATCGTAACTGCGCACGATGCACTTCTTGTTCATAATCTCGCTATACATAATAATTTAGTTGTTAATGTTTGTTTGTTGTTGTTTACTTTATCTCCTTTTGAGCATCTCGTGCCGTGCTCCCGTGAGCCACGAACGCAGGTTGATGAGGTGGTCGTGGTTTTCGAGATTGGCATCCCGCCACTCGGCATACTGCCCGTAGGTCATGCCGTGCTCCAGGATGAGGGCCATCTCGCCGGGCGTGAGGAAATCGATGTCTCCGAAGTCGCACACGCCGCCTACGTCATCGGCTACCCAGTGGTAGTCGCGGATGTCGAACAGTTCGACAGACACGACGGCGGCCAGGTTGTCGCATTCCTGCCGGTATCGGCTCGCCCATTGCTGGAGCGTCTTGTGGTGAGGGTCCTGCGCCGGGGCTGCGTTGATGAATGGGAATTGTTCTTGTTTCATTGTTTGCTTGATTGTTGTTTGGTTTAACTGTACTCCACAATCACCATTGTGTGCTGACCGTGGTTCTTGTCGAATATACCCCCCATCCGTCGTAGCGTGCGCTCAGTGCCGTGCTGTAGCCTCCGGTGCGTGGGCAGAGGTGCTTGCCGCGCTGGACGAAGGGGATGTTTAGTTTACTCATACTCGAATACTATAAAGTCGTCATTTACACTTCTACCAACACCGCGAGTTGCTGCCCGCATGTCAGCGCGTTCACCAGCCTGCCTCCCGATATTGTCCTTGCACGTCGCAGTTGGCTTGTGGGATAGGCCAAATCAACGCATCCCCACACTGGGCAGTCGGTGTAGCCTTGCTCCGTGGCTTGGCGTACTCTGAGGAATGTCTCGCCTTCCACATCCACCATTCGCATAAATGGGTGCTCGTCGGTGGAATAGATGCGGTAGAGCGTTCCGTCAGGGTATCTGCCATACTGCTTGCCGTTGATGAGGACGGTGCCTCGCTTGTAGGTGCTCATTCAAATATACAAATCACGTTTATGAATACTCTATACATAAAAGATTATCTTTCGTTACCGTGCTTATGGTGTTGCTCCACGGCCAGAGGCTCATTCGGTGCAGTTTGTCGCCATACCGACACCCCCCCTTGTCGCCGTGTTCCCGACGGAACGCTTTTGCTTCCTCCGTGCGGTAATGCACCATAATGGATTGCCGTTTACTCATACTCCACTAATATTGCCGGTGCCTTAACAAGCGACGTTGTGCCCTGCAAGATGTTCTGCCATCCGTCCTTGCGGTAGTGGGCCGTGATGGTGGCGCATACCGTATTGGGGGGGGTAGGTTCAGAGGTCGGCGGTTAATCATATTCTATCAATATTTTTGGTTTCGTTGTGTCGTGCCCATTACCCCCCCCGCTATGCACTGGGCTATGCCGAGGGGCGAAACGACGATGCCGTTCTGCGAGGGCGAATACTCGCCCAGGACGATGGGGCGGATGTGACGGTTCATAATTCTACTATAACAAATCGTTGATTGCTGCTCATGGTGGTGGCCCCGAGGGCTGCGCCCCACAAGTCTGTTTGCCAGTTCTGAAAGTGGGTGTCTACCCATTCGCCGTGAGCGTGCGGTTTCCACCCCCCCCCTAATCATGGCTATTATCTCTGCGGAATAGTTAAGCATCGTCATCTTTTATCGGTTCGCGGTTCGCGTAGGCTTGGGCCACTTGCGACAGTTGCCCTACCAGCGTTTCTTTCATGTTCTCAATGGCACGGATGATGAGTTGCCGGATTTGCTGAAGGTCATCTTCGCTGAGAAACTGCGTCCATTTTATCTTCTTCTGTTGTCCGTCTACATCTACATAGGCTCGGATGTATTCCAAGTCATGGCGCAGATAGTCGAGGTCTTGCGTTGCTTCGCGTATTACGCCGGAAATGTGGTTCAAGTTCCAGACATAGGAAAATTCATCCCGTCTGGACAGTTTGTCTTTTTGTTCGTTCATAATTTTACTGCTACATAATAATGGTTTCTAAAACTTACTCCTGCCAGTATGGTGAAGATGCTGCCCCCCCCCATATTGGCGGTTGTAGGTGTCTATCCAAGTGGCGTGGTCGGGGCGGAAACCTTCGCGGTACATCCGCTCCAGCCTTGCATTCTTTTTAAGCATATTCTATCAGGATTTTGGGGCATATAGTAGAGTCGCTTGCTCTCTCTGGTATGCAGGGGCTTAGTCCGAGCACCGAATATACGCAGAGGCAGAGGTCGTGCCATCCCGGTGTGGGCGGCGACAGTCTGCCGAGGCAGATGCAGTGAGGTTGCCCCTCCCTATTTGGTCTAATCATACTCTATCACGATTTTAGGAAGCCCGAGGTCGGTAGTGCCGAGTGCGGAGCCATATCCCCCCCCCCCCCTGATTGGTTGTTTTACGCAGTGCGCTTGCAGCGAACCGAGGAATAGGACTTGGGCGAATATCGGGATGTGAAAGGTCATTCCGTCCGCTTCCTTTCCATATTACCATTAAACTCTTCGAGGAACTCCCGTCCCAGGCTTGCACGGTCGGCCATAAACTTGTCGTAGTCGGCCATAAGGTCTTGGCGGGAATCTTCGATATCCTTCACGAGGTAGGTATGGTCTTCGGCAGTCCACAGGCCGTGAGAGGCACAGCGCCGGTGGAGCCACGTCTTGAGGAACATTGCATTCTCGTGGGGTGGAGCCAAAGGGAACTGCATGAACACTACCGGGTCTTTCTCGTTTGCCTTGAGAAACTTGGCCACGGCATCATCCTTGAGGAAGTAACGCTCGGCCACTTCTTCCTCCAATACGTCGGCCAACTTGCGCTCCAAGGGGACGGGTTCGGGAAACTGATAGTCGAAGGCTACATCCTTGCGCATAGAGAGGCAAAACACTCGGTCGCGGTTCTGCGGCACTCCGTAGTCCTTGGCATTCAGCCTGGCCCAGCGGTTCACATATCCCAGTTCCTCCAGGCGACGGAGCCATTTCTGGAAGTCGGGCATAAACTTCTCGCTCACCAGCGCCGCCACATTCTCCTGCAACAGATACTTAGGCTTCAGCACCTCAACGGCATCGGCCACTCGCCAAAGCAGCGCACTTCGGGTCTCGGAGCCTTCCTTCAGTCCCATCTGCTTGCCCGCCTGGCTAATATCCTGACAGGGCGAGGAGTAGGTGAAGAGGTCTACCTCACGGCCTTGCAAGGAGTCCTTCACTTTGTGCCAATCTATCTTGGTGATGTCGCCCAAGGCTTTGTCGGCAAACTGCGGAAACACGAGGTCGTGCATCTGACAGGCATACTTGTCGATGTCGCTCCATCCGGCACACGTCCATCGGAACTCAGGGTGGTCTTCCTTCAGGGCGTCGGCTGCCATGAGCTGGGAGTCGTAGCCGCTGAATGTGGTGAGGAACACCTTTTCGCCCTCTGCCGTATCTACGGGCTGTTCGGGCAAGTTGTCATCGAACTCATCAAAGAGTGAGAGTTGCTTGCAAACGTTCTTACGTGGTGCCGGGTACCACAGTTGCCCGTAGATGGCCTTGAGCACATCCACTACAATGCTGTTGCCAGCCTGCTTGTACTGTTGCGAGGCCGAGATGACCATTTCCTCGTCCTTGCCCCGCTTGCCGGTGAAGAACGACTTGATTCTGTCCCATGCCGTGCTCCACGTCATCTGCATGGTCTTGATTACGGCGTCACGCACTCCCATCAAGCGGAAACACTCAAAGGGTGTGAGTTTGCGTATGGCATAACTCTTGATGGTTCGGTCGTTGAAGTTGAACTTTGTTATCATTGTCTTTTCCTTGTTTGGTTTCTTATTCGTATTCTATCACGGCACACGCATCAATCACGTTTGCCTTCAGTGTGCGGCTCAATCCCCACCATGCACCATGGTTGAAATCGGGAGTTGCTTGGCTATACCCCCCCCCAATTCGGGGAATGTGATAATCTATCTTAATCATATTCTACTAAAATTGCCCCCCCCAGTAGTTCCGTAGTCTCCAAGTATCAGCGTTTGGCTTCCGAACTTGAAGTACCCTGCAAGGACGGTGGGGGCATTGCCGTCCTTATCCGAGTTCAAAATTACCAAATTCTCCATTCTTCGTCGGGACAAAAACGTCGAGGGTTATACCCCCAATACCTCCGGATGGCTTAGATAATGCTTGCATCTGCCGTGGCGCTGACAGGTCTTTAGCGCGGCGGTGATGCGGTGGTCTTTCCAGCCTACGGGCTGCTGGCCGTAGAAGGCCAGGCGGGGGAACCAGTAGCGGGAATATTGGTGGCGGGTGCCGCCATTGGCATAGTGCAGTATTTTCTGCGATTGTCTTGCTTTCATTTGTCTTTCTCTTTTTTTTAGGATGATTGATATTTTCAGTCTTCGCCTTCCACGATGCGCAGGCCGTGACGAATGGCGGTGGCCTCCCGGCGGGCGCTGCGGCGGGTCTCACTGTCGTAGCATACCCATGACGGGTGGTCGGGGTCGGCAAAGTAGTTGTTGTCGTGAATCATGGCGTGCTTCTGGCTGGCGGCGGTGTTCGACAAGGGAGTGATCGACACGCGAAGTTTGGTGTGCTGGTCGAGGCCATAGAACACACGGATGCGTTCCCTCTTACAAGTTTCCCGCCGCATCTCGCCGCGCTTCTGCATGGCCTGCTTGTATTTGCGGGGGTTCTGCTTCTTGAGGGCCAACAGAGGGTGGAAACCTTCGGCCCGCAACTTCTTGGTGGCTTCGATGGCGGCTTCGCAGGGGCGGCGGCCCTTGAGCGAGGCGTAAAAACCGTTGGCAATATTTGCCTTGCGCACGTCCCGTCCGTGCTCCCGGCTGATAGCAGTCATGTTCTTCTCAAGTCCGAGTTCGCGCTTGAAGCGCTGAATGCTCGAAAACGACAGGCCGAACCATTCGGCTATGCGGCGGTTAGAGTGGATAGGAAACAGTTTCTTGAACATGCGGAGCGATTCGTCTTCGAGCTCCTGCTTCATCACGCCGTTCTTACCAGGGCGCATCGCCACCGGATATTTCGGCTTGATGCCTACCGGCTTGCGGAATGTTGGTGTATATCCCATAGTGCGTCAGTCGTTGTCTCTATATAGCGTGTCCTTGATGTCGTCGTAGGCGGCCATCTCCAGTTTCTGCCCGTCGTAGTGGCCCACGGCTACCAGTTGGCCGGCGCTCTCGGTGGCTTCGGCTGCTGAGGGGGCATTGGCTCGGATGATGAGCATATCGAACTCATGCAGTAGGGAAAGCGAGGCGGGGTCTATCTCCGGCATGGTCTCGCGGGCATGCTGGCGGATGCGCTGAATGTCGGCGGGGGTCAATACCCTGCCGGGTTTCTGTGCTTCCCTCACGGCTGTGCTTTCCGCTTCCAGTCGCTGGCGGTCGTAGGCTTCCTGTAGGAGCGTGAAGTTCTGCCACTGGGCCACATGGTCGAGGAAGCGGGTGAAGTCTTCACGGCCTCGCGCCATCTCTACGGTGGCCAGGCTCTCCTCTATCAGGAGCGTTTTGTCTTTCACCTGCCAGTGGATAAGGCCACGGCGAGCGAACTCGTTGATGATGGCGAAGGTGTAGGAAATCTGTTGCAGCGCCTTCGTCTGCTTGTTGTGTTTACGTCTGAATGGATTCCACATAGTTGTATTGATTTTATGGTGAACTGCGGATTGCACGGCCTGCACGAATTATCTCATTATTATGGCACTTTACTTTTTTGTCTCCGTGCTTTCCGTGTTTTCCGCAGTTCGGTGTAATGTATATTAGTGAGTGATAAACCTTGTGCCGTCCACCTCTATCACGAGGATGTCGTTGACCACTCGTATCTCCTTGCTCTCCACAAACTGCACCTTGCGCTGGTGGCGGTCGGTGTCTACGGCCAGGCATACGCAGGTGCCTTGGTCTACGTGGCCGGTCTTGGTGAGAAACTTGATGAAGAACGGATGTCGTTCTACGTTGCGTGCCGTCTCGGGGTGAACATACCCCACGGCGGTCTGACCCGTGCGAGGGTCGGTCCATTGCCATTTTTCGGTGTATCGGCGCAGCTCGGTGTAACTCTGTGTGGGTCTATTCTTCATCTTCGGGATAGGGCGGAAAGTTTACATCGAGGAACCTTTGCAGGCGCGCCGATTTCGGGTCGGGCCGATGTCCCTTACGGTTGTCCTTTATCTTCTGTTGCTGCTGACGATGGCGGAGCACGTCGGGCATGAGGGCATTGCGCAGAGGGTTGCCCCAATCGAGCGCCGATGTCGACAGTGTGTATGCCGGAATGAATGATGCCGTATATGCGGCAAGCGTGCAGACGGAGGTGCGTCCGAACATCGGGCCTTGAATGATGAGTGCCTGGCGGGGAGTGTAGAGCACAAGGTGAGAGGCAATGTCGCTCACGTCCTTGCTATGGGTGTAACAGACGTGCTCAGCATAGGGAGCGAGGAAACGCTCCACCATATCGTTTGTGCTACTGCGGGTGGAAAGCACCAGGTCGGTAATCCATCTGCGCTCGAAGCACTGTTGCAGGAATGCTGCCGTCTCCATCTGCAATACCGGAATGGACAGTACCATGACGTGCGGGTCGATGACCAGATAACTCACGGCGCGGTAAAACTTCTCCATCGTCACGTCGCCATGTGTGTAGAACACCAGCGACGAACGGGGGGCCTGCATGATGGCGCGCGGCAACTTCTTGTCTACGCAACAGGGAGGAATGAAAAGCAATGTATCGTCCATACGTCAGCCCCCCCTACTCTATTACCATCGGCATGCACAGTGTGAGCGAAGCGGGCGAAGGCTCGTCGGCTGTGAGAACTGCAGGGCGTGCCGGGTCAGACAACTGCATGCGGATGGTGTCGCCGGGCAGTGCCGATATACAGTCGGCAAGTGTTTTGCTGGAGAATCCGATGCGGAAACCATCCTGACATTGTGAGTCAACGACCGTCACTTGGTCTTCTGCCTCACGGGAGAAGTCAACGTTCTTGGCCGACACGTCGAGGAACATACCGTTCATCTTCAGTGCTACGAGGTTGCTGGTAGAGTCGCCGAATATGGCAATACGCTTTAGCACAGAGAGCATTTCCTTCTTGTCGAACGATACGAAGTAAGGGTTGTTCTTCGGGATAACGCCGTTGTAGTTGGGGAATTTTCCTTCTACGTTCTTACAGATAAATTCCACACCATCGCCGGATATACGAATGCTTGATCCGTCGCTCTCAATATCCACATCCTCACATCCCTCGAATGCCGACAGACTGCGGAAGTAAGCGGAATGGAGGAGTATTGTAGATGCCGCGCCGGAACGATAGAAGTTGCTGCCACCGCGCTGCGGGTCGTTGCTGTAGTTGGTCTTGATAAGCAAATGGCCGTTGGTGGCTACGCACACTATTTCGGAGAGGTCTTGCGCTACGTCCAGAGCCAGACTCTGCATCACTGGGCGCAGTTCTTGATTGCTGACGAACTTCTGGCTCTTGGCCGTAACATCAGAGAAGAATGCCTCGGGCAGGGAGATGTGCAGGGCATCCGCTCCCGGCTGCGACATAAACGGGAACTCTTCGCCGCTGAGATAAGTAAGCGAAGCCTTGCCTTCCTTCACCTTATCACCAACAGACGTGCAATAGGATGCCGTAAGCGTACTGCCTCCGTCGGCAAAGTCGAACGTCACGGTGCAGTCGGGCAGGGTAGACAGGAACGACACGAGGATGTCGGGCGATACGGCCACCGGCTTCTGGAATGTGCCGCCCACAATGGTAAGTGGTGCCGGGATGGTCAACTGTGAGTCGCTTGTTGACGTGGTGAAGTAGAACTGGTCCTTGCCCTTTTGACGGATAAGGACGTTAGACAGGATAGCAATGCTATTCTTCGTATTGTAGCACTTCATCGCCTTCTGCAGGGCGAGGGACAGGGCCTTGGATGATTGAGCTTGTAATTTCATTTTTTCTTTTGTTGATGATGGTTAATAAAAGATTGGCTTAGAATGGAAGGTCGCTGTCCCACTCGCTGGTGTCCATGCCTGAGAATGGTTCTGACGAGGTGTCCGTTGGTGCGGTGTAGGCTGATACCTGCCCGGCCTGCTGATAACTCTGCGGCTGCTGGTAAGCGGTCTGTTGTGTTGCACTCTGCGGCTGATACATCATAGCCAGGCGCTTGTTCATGCGGTTGCGCAGAGCCTTGAAGAGGTGGGTATTCTCGTCCTGCACGTCCTGGTTCACGATGTCGGGGTCGCGCTGCTTGTTTTGTTCCTTTACTTCCTCCACCAACTTTGGATATGCCTTGGCAATAGCCTTGACGTAATCCACAGAGTAGTTGATTTGCAGTTCGTGGGTAGGAACGTTGGCGTTGCTGTCGCCGCGCTCCATAGCCGATTGGCGTACCTTGTTCTTGTACTGCTCGTTCAGAGGCCACATGTTTACGCGCAGGCCGGCTATCTGCTTGTTGGCATCCTGCCGTGATGTGGTGATTTTAATCTCATTCAGGTCTACAGGGATGCAGACGAATGCTCGGTTGGGGTTCTTCTGGTCAATACCAGTGTAGACCTTGGCTCCATTGAGAGCCAACAGGTCGATACTTCCGTTGAAACTTGCCATAGTGTTTATATTCTTGAATTAAAATAATGTCAATGTTTGTAGTTCTAATTTTATTCGCTTGCAGGCTGTATCGAAATATTCCTTGTTTATCTCGAAGCCGATAAAGTTTCGTTTCTCTTTTATACAGGCCACGGCTGTGGGGCCACTGCCCATAAACGGATCGAGGACTACCTCCCCTATTTGGCTTGAATTGATAATTTGCCGTTGGATATACTCAACCGGTTTTACTGTTGGATGATACCATCGGTTTTTGTCTTTCATATTCGTAGAGGAAAGGTAGTAGGTTGCTTTCGTATCGAAACTACCATATAACTTCACTCCTTTATCACGAAAGAATAGACAATACTCTGTGTCCGTAACGTATTTGTTTCCACATGCCGGAACGGGATTGATCTTGTGCCATGTCAGAAGATTCCAATTGTATCCTCGCTGCTTCACGAAATAATCGAGATATTGGGGTATCTGCTTTTGGCTACACCATAGATATATGTTTATCTGCTTCATTACCCGACAACACTCGTCCAATATCCGCACATCGAACCCGTCTTTGATTTCCTGCAGTTCTTTATGGAAGTGTCTTTTCCCCGATGAGAAAAGACCGCCGCCGGTGTTCTCAAGCAAATAAGGCGGATCGGTGACTATCAAATCCACTGTGCCGTCAGGTATCTGCTTCATACCTTCGAGGCAATCCATATTGTATATTCGATTAAGTCCTAACATTTCAGTTGTACTTTAGAACGGCAAATCCTCATCCTTTATCTGAGGCACCGTTACGTTATTGTCGTTATTGTTGCCGGGGTTGAACATCCGCTTGCCCTGCTTGCGGTTGCGGTAGTTCTCCCATCGTTCTTTCTCCTCTTGGGTGAGTTGGATGATGTTGCCCTCACTGTCGCGGTGTGGCAGCGGGTCGGGCCGGTCGGCGTATTCTTTGGCCACTTGCTTCAATTCCTTATAGTCCTTCGGTATGTTGTCCTGGCCGGGACGGTAGAAGAAGAAAACGTGCTTGCTCGTCTGCAGGTAACGTATGCACTTAGGCTCGATGGTGTTGTCGTTCTCCCACTCACGGCCCACGAAATACTCCTGCGTCACCCATGCCTTCAACTTGAAGCAACGGCGCTGCTTGTCGCTGTCGTTCTCGAAGAGGTACTTGGGGTTGCACGTTATGCTCATATTCTCGCAGTAGTCGTATATCTTCTTCTTGAAGGTGGCTCGGCTGTATTCGCTTTTCTTGCCCTCGCTACTGTCAGCCCATTCACGTAGGAACTCATTGAACATATCGTCGGTGCATATCGGCACTCCGTAGACCTCGTTCCTCGCAAAGAAGAACTCAAAGTATCTCACGATAGCCTCGGTGAGTTTCTGCACCATCTGGCGGCGGCGCACGTTCTGCTGTGGAGCGATGGCAAAGGTGTGGTATCTCATCAAGAATTGCACTGCCAGAGCATCGAGCATGATGGTTTGGTTGCGGTCTTCCTGGTTCAGGTATTCCGGCTCCATCTTGAAGCCCCTCATTACGTCCTTAGGCGAGCGCGCCGGTTTGCGCTTCTGAGGGTTGGCTCGGGCAAATCGGTCGCTGAATGACACCAACGGGAAACGGCCTATCGTGGAGTCATCATCGTCGGTGAGCGGCGAATTGCTCGTTATCACATGCTTTGGCGAGTCTTCCATCTTGAAGAGTAATGGGTCACCAAACTTGCGTTCTACCTTGGTGCCGGTGGTTATCTTGTTATAAAAGTACTTCATCGGGAATGACTTTGGCTTGTCCTCCCAGTGAACCACACGGAACTTACCGGGGTATATCAACAGATCGGATAATGCAAACTTAGCATCATTCACGGTGAGAAACTCCTTCATGTCCACCTGTAGCACATTCACGGCGCAACCTACCACAAGGTTTATCATCACCGATTTGCCGCTTCCTCCGCTGGCCTGCTTCTCGTCGGCAATGTTGTCTTCCAACAGATAAGGGCAAACGCTCTGCATATTTCCCCATGACCTGTAACATAGTCTACCTATGCACGAAAGCATGTTGGCAAAATGCGAGTTGATGATGGCCACATCGTCGGGGGTCATCTTTTCGTGGTTGCGGAAGCATTCCTGCTCCTTCTCCCACATCACGTTGGAGCATCCTCTCACTATGCGCAGTATCGGCCAAAGGTCTTGCTCACGCTTGTCTTGCCAGTCTACCTCCCACCGGTACGTCTGTGCCCATTCTTCAAGGTCGGCTCTCATCTGTCCCACCTCGAAGGTGCTGAACACCGGTGAACCGTCTTCGTTCCTCATCTGCTCCTTTTGGTTGATAGCCGCCAGGCGCTCTTGGTATTCCTCGCTTTCCTTGATGATGAAGGGCGCGGAGAACTGGCGCATGGTAAAGTCGTATGGCTTGCGGGCCAGGGCCGGAATGAAGAAGTTTATCTTGTCGTAAGATACCGGGGTTATCACATCCGGGGTTATCTTCAGGGCCACATTGCGGAAATAGAACCATTCCGTCTTGTCGTTGAAGGCATCGGCAAACTTGATAATCATGCTCTGCAATCCGCCGGCGCTCTTCTCGGTAAACGTCTTGTCTACCATGTTGGCACAATCGCTCATCATCTGTCGTTCAAGGTCAGTGCATCGCCAGTCGGTATCTATGTAGTCGAGAAGCAACACCTTAGCGGCCTGTATGATGCTCTTTGCGTCGATATACTCCACAAAGCATCGGTCGAGGTGGATGTATTGGCCCACAAGGTCGGTGCTCTCCGGGTCTATCATCCGGTAATATCCGTGAGCGGTCATAAAGAGCCATACCTTCGTGGGACTAACCTTGCAGGTAGGTGGCTTCGGTTTTCCGCTTCTCGGATCACGGGGGTATTCTATCTCGAAGGGGTCGGTATTCTTGGCACTGCGCAACTTCGAGTATAGCGGAATGCGTATATCGTGATCAAACTGAAAATTGTCCTCGTCCGTCATCCGGTAGGTGAGCAGATAGTCTCTCACGCTTCGGGGACTACAACCATATACCCAGTTCCACCGTTGGTTATACCTTGACCGGAATGCCTCCGGCAACATGGCGTAACATATATCACTATACTTAGTGGCGATGGCCCCGCAGTCGCGTTGACTGGCGATGTCGTTAGGGTAAATCATGATGGTGCGGTCGGCAAACTTTGCCATCTTGTTATACTGCACGGCATTGAAGTCGAGTTTCTCCTGCTTCCATTCTCCTCGCTCGATATACCAGAAGTTTCTTCGGCCTACGGCAAACGCCACATGAAACCAGCAATACTTCTGGAAGTGGCTGTCTCCGCCCTTGTCGTTGCGGAGTGACTGCATGGCGTAGTAGATACTCAGAGCATCCTCGGGGGTGCGGCAGAACACGATGTTCTGCGCCTTCATCTCGTTGGTGGGGATAGGTACCTGCTCGGCGTGGAATGTGCCTTTTGGTTCACCGTACTTGTCGGTATTCTCCACCCACACTTTCTTTGTGCGGCTGTAAGCCTCCGTGGGTTGATACTTCTCTATGGCTGCGTGTACGGCGGTCGATGCGCTGTCTCTGTGCTCCACAGCATAAGTAAACACCCGGTCGCCCATAAGCCATCGGCTCACCTTGCGCACAGAGTGTTCTTCGTTGGTGGAGAATACTATCGGGTCGGTGTGCTGCATGGCCGGGCGAAAGATGCACCCGCAGGCTCCCTGTGGCGCTATCACGTCGGTGGCAAAGCATACGAAGAGAGGGTTCCAAGGAGTGCCGTATATCACTTCGCTCACCTGCTTGCCTTGTCTCAATACGTTGGGCAGTGTCACCTTGTCTACAGCGTAGATACGGAAGTCATCGTTCAGCATCCTGGGCGAGAAATCTTTGCCGAATGCGTATGTTGCAATACCCTTCACCATCGTCACCTCACAGCCCAGCGATGCCAGTTCCTGCGGGTTGAAGTCGGTCTTGGGCATGAAAGAGAACGTTCCTATCGTCTGCTCGCTGACAGTACGGTAATCCATGGGTCCGAATACCTCCGGGTAGGCGGCGCGAGTACGTTCGTTGTCGCCATACACCTTTGTCAGGAGGGCCTTGCAGATACGCTGCAGGTTCTGGCCGTGCATGGGCAGATTGTGTATGGCGGCATACAGTTCTATGGCTCCGTAGCCATGCTTGCCGGTCTTGGTACACATCCACTTCACGGCCCCGCTCCGAGCCTGAGTATTATCCACCCCTACCCCATCATATAGTCCTCCACGTTCGTCATTGTAGATAACGAAGTGCGGTGTATGCCCTTCCTCGGCCTGTCCGTCAGATGTCTCGACTGTGCCCACATTCTTGTTGCAGAATGGGCAGAAGCAAAGGGTCTGTCCGGCTACGGGCTGCTCGTCGGCCTTGCGCACTAAATATGCGAGGTCGATGTTGGCCAGTTGGTTTATTGTTGGGTGGAAAAGCATTGTGTTCTTTAGTTTATGTCTTTTTTTATTATAGATTCAGAAAAGTCTCTGTCTTGTAATGTCTTACTGTGCAGTTGGCCGTGCGCGTCATCTTGCCGATGATGAGTTTCACGAACTCATCCATACCGATAAACTGTTCGTCAAGTCCTATGATGCCCACGGCTATGCGCCAGTAGTGCTTGCCGTTCTTGCGACGGCAAGAGTGTTCCCACTCCAGGGTGATGTCCTTCACCCGGCCTTGCATCATCCGGCATAGCGGCGAGCATACATCCTGCAGCAACTCAAACGGTGCGCCGAGGAATAGTAGTGTAGGTATCTCGTCATACAGTCCTCTGACGGCTTCGGTGTAAGCGATACGGTGCAAGTATTCATGCTTCGTCTTTCGTCCTTGCCGGGTAGTCTTATTCGGATGGTATGGCCAATCAAGAGGTTTACTCATGTTGCACTAATTGTTTTTGCCGTTCACTCACTTCAGACAACTCAAATGGCGCATCATCTGCCAAGTGCTCCAGATGCTCCGCTTGCAGTCATATACGGGGTCGTGCGGTGCGCCTTCGCCGTCGTAGTCATCCACTAACGTATAAGCCTTTTCCGGCACAAACTCAATCCCGGCTATATCGCAAATGGCGTGCGTGCCTTCCATGTAGAACGTGCGATGGTCGCGGAAGTTCTTATGAGAGATGGGGATGTTAATGCAGTACTTCTGGCAGACATTGCGCAGTATGGCCACATCGAAATCGGTGCCTTGGCTCCACAAGTAAACATCATCATAGCCATATTCATGTTTTAGCGATTCTATCCAGTAAAAGAAACCCGCAATAACGGTCTCAACGCCTGTCAGAGGCGTTTCATCGTACTCCAGGACTGCGGTCTTTGCTTCTTCGTTCTGTCGTGCCCACCACTCGGATGTCTTCTTGTCGAACGTAAACCCATCCACGAACATTCCGCGCAGGTCTATATGGCGAGAGAACACAAACGCACTGTTCATTTCTCCGTCTTCAGTTAAGAAGAATGGAGTACCCATCGCACCATCACGTGCCCATGCCACTGCGCCAATACTCATCACGGCGGCGGTCGGGCACAGAGCACACGTCTCGAAATCGAATGTTATATCAAGTGCTTTCATCTTGCTTATACCTTTTCGGCTGTAGTGGATAATTCTTCATTCTCGAATATTTCATCAATAATAGCCTTGATGCCTTTCAGTTCCCACGGCTTCCAGTCGTTATCCTTGAAGCGGTTGCGCACAGTAGTCTGCGATGCCATACCTCGGTTGGCCATGAATTGACACAATATCTTACCCTGCTTCAATCGGGTAACAATATCATAGAACTGGCTATCATCATAGTCCGAAGCCATAGAGATAACAAGACCATATCCGCGGGAGCCATCTTCCTCTGCCTCGCCATCGGATGTGCATACCGAAGTAAGGAGAAACTCCTGTCGAAGTTGGGAGACTCCCAATATCTCCCATTGGTCAAACCCCTTATCGAAGAACCGTACATAAGCTGTACTTTGGGGCATACCATACTTGGCCATAACTGCATTTAGAGTCTTTTTCTCGTCCGCAGTCAGGTCATTGGGTAAAAGTACACCCCCTGATAGGATTTTTTCAAAGATTTGTTTGGTCATTACATTTACATTTTCTATATTTGTATGCAAAATTACATTAAATATATGGAGTAACCAAACATTTCACTATGTTTTTACATATTTTAATGTTTGGTTTTTCCAAATAATTATAGAAATCAACAAAACAAAGCGTATGAACACTCACAACTTCTGCTACAACTTCGGTTTTCTTGCCGACTGGTTCCGTGCGAACCCCAAAATCAAGAAATACGACGTGCTCCATGAGATGGGCATGTCTGACTATAAGACGTTGCAAAACTGGATTGATGGTGTGACCATCATGCCCACCACACAAATCATGCGGTTCTGCAATCTGTATAACGTGCCTATCACGGCGTTCTTCTTCGACGAGAATGCAGACGATGAGTCGGTATTCTCGCCCATTCATGCCGGTGCATCCATCGAGCCTGTCGGAGGATGGAAGGAAACGACACGCAGGGCTGGTATCAAAGTTTGCGACCCGCGCACCAACGTGCATAACGTATCGGAGCTGCCGCCGTATTGCAAGGATGGTATAATAACCAATAGTGGCAACGCCGCTCATCACCCAATGCAATCTCAGCCGCATCAACAATCGGTGCAAGCGAATGATATGGGCTATCAAGAGCGCATGCACTACCTTGATATTATAGACAGGCTCACCCAACGCATCACGGAATTGTCACAACCGCGCGATGAGAAAAAACAAGTCATCAACCGTTACGAACATTACGGCATGGCCGCAGAGCCGGAACCTGGAAAATAGCAATACACAAAAGACCGCCTATCCATCACGGACGGGCGGCCACATGTCATCCTAAAAACATTTACCTTAAAGATAAGACCAAAAACCTAACTAAACAATCAATGCAAAAACATATATTATAATAAAAACTACGCTGAGTCTTGTTGCGCTTCCTTCTTCCGACGAAGGAAGTTATTGCGGTCGGTCACAACACAATCGGCATTCTCGCTCTGATATGGCACATCCACATACCACCACCCCTTATACTTATACGCCACTGGCGTTTCATCACCGAATGTGTAGGGTAATGGGGTACCGGTTTTGACATTCAAAGTCTGCTTCAGTCCAAGGATGCCTATCAACTTGGTTTCGCTCACTACGGGCAAGGCGTACATCTCCGCTTCCATCTGGCTACCTTCCTCCGGCAACCAGTACACGCCGCCGTTGGCTTCTATCCGTTCCCATCCTTCCTTGGCTATGGTGTCCGGGAAGTCGA
>CAVIPZ010000021.1:0-15696 GCA_963644715.1 bacterium
TTGCCATTGCTTTTATCTCCTTTCAAAGTTGAACTTATAACACCCCTGCGCTATTTTGCGTAGTAATCGAGGACCTCTTTGAGGGCGCGGGTGCAGACGGGGCAGAATTTGTTGTAAAGGATGCCGTTCATAGTGCAGTACATCATAGGACGGTAAACTCCTTTGGCCACGTAGCCGCCACCCTCATATACGCCTACCTTGTCGTACTCGGGCGTGCCTTTGACTGCCGGCGGCGTGGGTATTTCAACACCGCGCCCCAACATGTCTTTCCACTTGGATTTGAAGTCCACCAGCGTGGTAACATTGGGCTCTACGGGTTCTACACCAGCCGGGTAGAAGTCTTGCACGGAGACTTCGGAGGTATAATATTCGTCGGCAAGGCCGCCAATGAGGTGTCCCATCTCATGCACGATTACATAGTCGGGATGCTGTCCGTGGTTATAAACGGTGCAGTAGAAGTTATAGAAACCTGCACCGCCATACTTGTCACTGTTACAGATGATTACAATAGCATCGTATGGGGCGTCGTCGGCCACGTCGTGCATATTCCAAACATAGTCGCAACAAAGGTAGCGGTCGAGGTCGAGGGCATTGTAGGCACAGTTGAGCAGGGTTTTACGGTAGATGCCGTTCTGCGGCTGCGTAATGCCCGACTCCTCCGAGTAACCCTCAATGGCGCGGATGTTAATTTTGTTTTTCATTTCCTTAAATGGCGAGCACTCCATCACATACGAGGCAAACGCTTTCATATCGTTCTTGAGCCGCTTGGCATCGCTCTTGGCATAGCCGTCAGGAATAAAGAGGATATCGATGGCCTTTTCGGGCTTGTTGCCGATGTGAAGATCCATGGTTTTGTATTTTTTCTCCATCTGCTTACATTCGGTGGTTTTAGGATTAAACCAAACCGTAGTCAGCACGGTGGGGTTGCGCTTGCGGTCAAAGCTTGTAAACCTGAGGCTTACGGTATTTTTAGGGAACGGCACGTTGATGCACTCTTCCATAGAGGCTATTTCGGTCTTGCCCTTTTCGGTGGTGCGGTATTCGGTGAAAAGGCACGAGTAGCTGCGGCTGAATATCAGTTTGTTGGTGAGGGAGTCGATCACCTCAACCATAATGTCGCCATATTGGTGCGGCTCAATCAAACAGGCACGGGTGCCGTTCCATGTGCCGCCTGCCGTGTAGTGATGTATTGTCATCGTTTCGGTCTCGGCATTGCCGATGTGCAGATAGTTCACCCGCAGGGTCTTATTTTCGAAATACTGGTTAAAATGTTGAGCCTTGACTGCAGTTGCCACACTGAGCATTGCCGTCAACAAAAAAAAGGTTATTGTTTTTTTCATCGTGTTTGGGATTTTATAAAATTAGAACGGGCAAATTTAAACAAAAATCGGTTTCACGTACACAACACATACAGGTCGTCGCGCTGGTTGATGCAGAGCACGGGGAAGTCATAACTGTTGCCGATGATTTTCCGGATGCGAGAGGCGGCAAAAAGGTCGGTGAGTGAAAAATAGCGTGAGATTATGGCAACGGTGAGCGATGCGCCCATGTTGCGGGCATACTCCACCGCAAAAAGGTCCATGTCTTTCTGCGGCTGCACGGCTTTCGAGTCGAAAAGCACCTCGAGGTTGGCGTACAGTTTCTCAACAAAGGCAACATTGTCATGCACCTGCCGCTGAAGCCCGGCATCGGCATAAGAGGGGTAAATCACATGGATGACCGATTGGTAGAATCGGCTGAAATAGCCGGCCCAAAGCGCTTTTTCTTTGGCGTAGCGTTCAATATCGAGGGGCAGAAGCACATTGCGGAAAGCGTCGCTGGCGGGCAATGCCTTGCCGACTGTCATCACGGGGATGCGCGAGGGCTTGATGAAGCCAAGGGCACGTCTGCAATTGAAGAGCCCCTGCTTGCCGGCGCGGTCCACGCCGATGACGAACATTATGGTATTGGTTTCTTCGGCAAAACGGTATATTCTTTCTGGGAAAAAGTAGTCGGTGCGGACGATGAGTTCTGTATCCGGCGCTATCTGCGGCATAACCTCAGCCATGACCTTGCCCGAATTGCGCGGCTCGAGCGAAAATCCAAAGTTTGAAACAACGGTAAGCGATGCCTTGAAGACAACAGCAAGCAGTTCGCCATAGCGCAGAGCGCACCGCCCATACGCAGAGGAGTCGGCAATTACCGTGATGTTCAGTTTCTTCTTCTGATCTACGGGGTCATGTATTTCCATTCTTCAAGGTTGAAATATAGGATATAGCGTTCAATGCAGACCTTTCACATTAGGCTTTGCAGCCACATAGTCTTTTAGATAAAAGGGCTCAAAGTAGGCCACGTCGGCAAACTCCTCCGTTTCCCATTTGCGGAGGGCGGCGGGCAGCATATAGCGTGCCGACAGCGTAAAGCCGGCAAAATAGGCATTAGGGAAGTGCGACAGCTGTTCTCTGCATTTAGGCATGCCGTTCCCGCAAAACACGACTTTGTTTTCGGCGAGCAGAGTGCCAAATGCTTGCTCGTCAACCACGACAGGAGCGGCGGCTTCCAGCAAGCGCATCTGGCTGTCATAGCGGGCGGCATAGACCTCCATTCTTCGGGCATCTATCATCGGCACATACTGGCAGGTGTCATTGCCGGCAAAGTGCTGCCGTGCCCCTTGCGCTATGCTTTCGAGCGTATCAACCGTGATTACCGGAATATTCAGTGCGTAAGCCATGCCCTTGGCGGTAGAAGCCCCGATGCGCAGTCCAGTATAGGAGCCTGGACCGATGCTGACCGCCACGGCCTGCAACGCTGCCGCCGGACAGTCGGCCTGTTTTAAGAGGCTGTCGATAAATGGCAGCAGGTTGTGCGAATGTGACTGTCCGTTGCTGTCTTCGCGCAGGCAGAGTATCTGTTCGCCTTTGGTCAAAGCCGCAGAGCACACCTCCGTAGCCGTTTCTATATGCAGTATAATAGGTTCACCTGTCATGGTTTATATTTAGGGTTAATGATTGA
This sequence comes from bacterium, assembly GCA_963644715.1. Classification (GTDB taxonomy): domain Bacteria; phylum Bacteroidota; class Bacteroidia; order Bacteroidales; family WCHB1-69; genus F23-D06. The sequence goes on from CAVIPZ010000021.1 coordinate 2,992, forward strand.
CGTTATGGATGGCTTCGTATATCAATTCATGCGCCAGCAGCCGAATGCGGCTTTTGGCCAGCCTGTTCGGATAGCAGTCGGGATAGACCCGGTTTGACAGGAACACGAAGACAAGGCGGCTGTCGGGGTCGCACCAGGCCACGGTGCCGGTGAAGCCTTGATGTCCGAAGATTTGGCTGCTGGCATCGGACGGCACTATCGAAGAGGTTCCGGGATGTTTGGGCGTATAGAAGCCCAGCCCACGCACCTTGCAGCCGTGCTGTTCGTGCGCCGAAGTGAACAATTTTACCGTCTCCTCGGATAGATAACGCTGTCCTTGGTACGTTCCGCCGTTGAGCAACATCTCAAAGATGGCGGCCATATCGTCTGCCGTCGTGAAGAGACCGGCATTGCCGGCATTGCCGTAGAAGAGCGCGGCGGTCTGGTCGTGTACATAGCCCTGTACAACCTGATGGCGGAACGAGGTGTCCTTCTCAGTAGGCGCGATGTCCGACTTGGCGAATCCGTGCGCCAGCGGATTGAAACTGGTGCGCGCCAGCCCCATTTTGCGGTAAAAGTTCTCGTCAAGATAGGTTTCTATGGGCATTTCCGTTATCTGTTCCACTATTTCTTTAAGCAAAAAGAAGTTAAGGTCACTATAGACATACTGGCGGCGACTGAGGCGGCAGTCGGCAACCTGCCGGCGCAAAGTGTCGGGATAGTCGTTGCGGAGATACAGATTGTCGGCGACTTTGATGTCAAAAGTAGGAGTCTTGTATCGGCGAAGGAACGCTTCATTGCCCTGTATTTCTTTGTAGAACGGTATAAAAGCGGGCAGTCCCGAGGTGTGGGTAAGCAGTTCCGAGATGGTGATATGTGCCTTGTCGGTGCCGTGCAGGTAAGTGAGGTATTTTGAGGCGGCGTCCGAAAGCCGTAATTGCCTCTCATCATAGAGTTTCATTACTGCCAGCGTAGTGGCGGCCACTTTCGTCAGCGATGCCACATCGTACATTGTCTGCATCGTCACCTTGTCTTGGCGGTCGTAGGTATAGTAGCCAAAGCATTTGCGGTACAAGAGATTGCCGTCTTGTATAGCCACCACCTCACAGCCGGGGAATATATGGTTGCGGCAGGCACTGGAAAGCATCGAGTCGAGGCGGGCGGTGATGCTGTCGGGAAGGGCTGAAAAATTCTCGTCACGTTCATCGGGCACAATGCCGGCGCCGCTTGGGTACTCGTTGTTAGACACAGGCAGCAACCCCTCGGCATCGCGCTGCCCGAGGCATACCTGCAGGGCAGCCTGCACACTGTTAGGGGTTGACTGGTAAGTGACGAGCAAGGCTTCGTAGTTGCCGGCCGTACCAAAATAGTCGAGCGCATACGGGTTGCCAAGATGAAGCAGAACCGTCCTTTTGGCGACAGATAGACTGTTGAGCAAAGATACAACGCCCGTGTCAACACCGTACTGCCGGCTTGCCAGTTGGTTAGACGCTCCGTACGCCACAATGACACGGCTGTAAGGCAGAACGGAATCGGCGAGGCGGCTTGACGTTTCTTTTTCTTTCTTATTAGGCATATATCTGTAAACCAGCCCGTACATATCGGCAAGTTTGCGATACTCGGCCTGATATTCCTCACGTCCAACACAAAGGAGCAGAATACTGTCGGCAGCGAACGTATCATTAGGCATGCGAACGAGCGGAAGTATATCATGCTCGTTCTTCAGGAGCGTTACAGCCTTACGTTCAATCTCTTGGCACACCTGCACTGCACGGGGTGCGTTCACGGCTGCCGCAACATTCTGAAGGTCAACAGGGACATAGTCAAGAATACCTTTGTCCGCTTTGAACTGCAGCACGCGGCGGCATCGTTCATTAATCAGTTCTTCGGGAAGGGTTCCCTCCAAGACGGCCTTTTTGATATTCTGCACCACCGTTTCTGTTGTACCCGGAAGGAGGAGCAAGTCAACGCCGGCCAGCAGTGCGCGCACCTCAGCCTCGCCGTCGCCGCGCGCTTGCCTGCGCACGCCCTGCATTTCAAGCCCGTCGGTAACAACAAGGCCTGTATAGCCATATTCCCGCTTCAGCAATTCAGACACCGTAGCGAACGACAGCGACGTTACGGAGCCGTCGGCAGAATCCAACGCCGGCACGTTCAGGTGTCCCACCATCACCACATCCACCTCTTGGCTGCAGATAAGATTGCGGAAAGGATAGAGTTCCATCTCATCGAGTTCGATGCGGCTCTTTTTGATAGAGGGAAGTCCGATATGGGAATCTGTTTCTGTGTCACCATGCCCCGGAAAGTGCTTAATGCATCCGGTGATGCCGCCGTCTTGCATACCTTTGAGGTACAGGGCTGCCTTGCGGGTCACCCGTTCGCGGTTTTCGCCAAAAGAGCGGCTGTTGATGACGGGGTTGCGGGCATTGTTGTTGATATCTACGCAAGGGGCAAAGTTGAGGTTCACGCCAACAGCGCGGCACTGGGCGGCAACTTCAAGTCCCATACGGTAAATGAGCGAGTCATTCTTCGGCGAGAGCGCCCCCATCGTCATCTGCCGCGGGAAAGAGACGCAACTGTCGAGGCGCATGGCGATGCCCCACTCGCCGTCAATGGAGACGATGAGCGGTATTTTGCTGGCGGCCTGCATCCTGTTTGTAACGGAGGCCTCTCGCAACGGCGTACCTTTGAAGAAACAGACCCCGCCCGGCCTGTATTTGGCGATGTTGTCAACCGACTTGCGGATGTCGGCCTCTGATCCCGTAGAGCTGACCCTTACAATCAGCAGTTGCGCGATGCGCTCCTCCAGCGACATGTTCGCCAACAGCGTATCCACCCGGCTCTGTGCGCAGACTGGCCTGACAGGCAGCCCGAGCAAGATGCCGGCAAGCAACAGGAACAGGAAAACTCTCTTCATCGGCAATGCCTAATAGACAATCGGTTCGTAAAGTCCCTGCTCGTTTATTTTGATAAAGTCGGCCATCGAATATTGCGTATAGGCAGCATCGATCTTATTGGGGCTGTCCATCTTGATGTCGAGGGTATCCCAGCATATTGCCATCACCACATCTGTAGGATATTGGGTATGGTGGGCAAGGTACTCTTTGACGGCAGCATACAATTTGTCGCCGATTTCGTGAAAACGGTCTCTATTTTCCATAGCGTTCAAAAGTCTATTTTTTTATAAGGTGCAAAAGTAGCAAAAATGGCTATTCCGGGAGTTTGGATTTTATGTGAAGTTGAAACTCTTTTTCAAATTTCCGGTTTCTCTTTTTCAAGGCAAAGTAGTAAACCACAACCAGGCACAGGCTCACAACCACACTATAGAGTTCATTCTGCGTAATGGCGTACATTCCGTACAGTGCCACCATCAGCACGACAAACGGCAGGATATAGGCCCACAGCACTGCCTTGTTGCCCGAGGAGGTCTTCATTGCCAGTTGCACCTTGTCGCCCGTGTTGAGCGCGATACCGTGAACATTCTTAGCCGTCACTGTCTCTTTCCGCTTGTCGGATGGCATACAGATGCTCTTGGCATGGCACTCGCTGCATGCTGACTGCACGATAATTTCAACCTCCACATCGTCCCCGTTGACGGCACGCACAATTCCTTCTTTGCAAATCGTATCTTCTTCCATATTTATTCAATGCATTATTCAAAGAGCAGACGAAACATCTCCTCTATCTTGGTTATAGGCACAATATTGATGTTATAATCGGCGGCATTTACACCTTTGAGATTGAATTTAGACACAAACATACGGGAGAATCCCAGTTTGGCAGCCTCCGACAGTCTTTGTGTGATGCGGGTCACGGGGCGCACCTCGCCGCTCAGTCCCATCTCGCCGGCAAAGCATGTTTTGGAATCGATGGCGATGTCGGCAGCAGACGAGAGCACAGCCGCCACAACAGCCAGGTTGATGGCGGGGTCGTCAACCTTAATGCCGCCTGCGATATTGAGGAACACGTCCTTGGCTCCAAGTTTGAAGCGACATCGTTTCTCAAGCACAGCCAGCAGCATATTCATGCGCCGGATGTCGTAGCCAGTGGCAGAGCGTTGCGGAACGCCATAAACGGCGCTGCTCACCAAAACCTGCGTCTCAATCATCATCGGGCGGTTGCCTTCGAGAATAGAGGCCACGGCGTTTCCGCTATAAGATTCGTCATGTTGCGAAAGCAGGATCTCCGAGGGGTTGTGGATTTCCTTAAGACCACTGCGCGTCATCTCAAAGATACCCATCTCCGACGTAGAGCCGAAGCGGTTTTTGACGCAGCGCACAATGCGGTATCCGTAATGCTGGTCGCCCTCAAACTGCAGCACCGTATCCACGATATGTTCCAGCAGTTTAGGCCCTGCCAGCGTGCCGTCCTTGGTGATGTGGCCGATGAGAAACACGGGGATGGCTGTAGTCTTGGCCAGATGCTGGTACTCGGCGGCGCACTCTTTAAGTTGCGAGATAGAGCCGGCGGCCGAGTCGAGCAGGCTGCTCTGCATTGTCTGGATAGAGTCCACAATCACAATGTCGGGTTTGAGGGCTTCAATGTGTTTCATTATCTGCTGCGTATTGGTTTCGGTGAGCACATAGCAGCCTGGTGTTTCCTCCTCGGAAAGGCGTGCGGCGCGCATCTTGAGTTGCGCTTCGCTCTCCTCACCGGAGACATACAGCACCTTGCCCCGTCGGATGTGCAGTGCCATTTGCAGCAGCAGCGTTGACTTTCCGATGCCCGGCTCGCCGCCCAAAAGGATAATCGAGCCCGGCACAATGCCGCCGCCCAACACATTGTCAAATTCTACGAAACCCGTCGTAATACGCGGCATCTGCGTCAGCGAAACCTCGTCGATTGGTTTGGGCACACTTTCCGTAACGGGCATGTACGCCCGTCCTGGCGCGGGCTTCTCCTCGCGCACCAGAACCTCCTCTTCAAAAGAGTTCCATGCTCCGCACGACGGGCACTTGCCCATCCATTGCACCGACTGCGCCCCGCATTTGCGGCAGAAATATTGTGTTTTGCTCTTTGCCATACTCTTTTATGAACTATAGAAAACCTGTTTCCGGATGACCACCCGACCCTTCTTCCAACGAAGCGCAAAGATAGCATAAAAAGACGAGTCGCAATCTTTCACAAAGCGCCGGAACACGGATGCGGCAATTATGATGTCTCTATTTAAAAAAAAAACTATCTTTGCCGCTTGATTTGGATAAATGTCAATTTTAAACTGTATAACAACAATGAAAAAATTAAGTACCATTTTGATGATGTGCCTTCTGTGCGGCAATTTCGCTTTTGCACAGGAGAGCGACACCTCCAAGAAAGAGGAAGGCTATGTATTCAAGGTTGTCAAAGAGAACCCGATCACTTCGGTGAAAGACCAGAACCGTGCCGGCACCTGCTGGTGCTACTCCGGACTGGGCTTCATTGAGGCTGAACTGCTTCGTATGGGCAAGGGCGAATATGACCTGTCGGAGATGTATATCGTTTCCAATACCTACAACGACAGAGCCAAGGCTGCCATCCGCACCCACGGCGACGTTTCGTTCTCCCAAGGCGGCTCTTTCTATGACGTGATTTACGGCATGAAAACTTTCGGCCTGATGCCGGAGAGCGAGATGCGCCCGGGCACGGCTTACGGCGACACGCTGTCAGACCACAGCGAGCTTTCAGCCTTGACGGATGCTATGGTGAAAGCCGTTGCCAAAGGCGACCAGAAAAAGCTTCAGACCAACGCCAACAACGAGTTGCTCTGCCTCAACGCCATCGCTGCCGTCCACAATGTGTATCTGGGCACTGCCCCTGAGAAATTCACCTACAACGGCAAAGAATATACGCCCAAGTCTTTCTACGAGTCTCTGGGGCTGAATGCCGACGACTACATCTCCATCACCTCCTATACACACCATCCTTTCTACGAGAAATTCGTGCTTGAAATTCAGGACAACTGGCGTTGGTCGCAGTGCTACAACGTGCCTCTGGATGAGATGATGCAGATTTTCGACTATGCTATCGACAACGGCTACACTTTCGCTTGGGGTTCCGACGTGAGCGAAAAGGGTTTCAGAATGGGCGTTCGCAAAGGTTTCTGTGTACTTCCTGAAACAAAGGCTTCTGCTATGATTGGCAGCGATATGGCACACTGGACCGGCATGAGCGCACAGCAGATTCAGGACGAGGCCGCCAAGCACCCGACCCCGCAACGCTGGGTCACCCAAGAAGAGCGTCAGGTGGCTTACGACAACTGGGAGACTACCGATGACCACGGCATGCTGATTTACGGCAAGGCTACCGACCAGATGGGCAACGAATACTATATGGTAAAGAACAGCTGGGGCGACTATGGCGAATATCACGGCATGTTCTATGCTTCAAAGGCTTTTGCCCGCTACAAAACGATGAATATCGTTGTTCACAAAGACGCCATCCCGAAAGACATCAAAAAGAAACTCGGCATCAAATAACAATGCCGCCATCCTGCATCCTCAAGATGCAGAAGAGAGCCGGAGAAAAAGTGTTTTTCTCCGGCTCTCTTCTTTTTTCGCCCCAAAACAAACGGGCGTCTTGACTTAACCCGTATCTTTGCCCCGATATTTCTGTATTAAGATGCATAATCGCTTTTTAACAATGATACGATGAGAAAGGTTCTCTTTTTCTTAACCATAGCTGTCCTTTACAGTCTGTCTTCCGCCCAAAACATCACGGTGAGCGGTTACCTGTATGAAAAAGGCAGTATGGAAACTATGCCCGGTGGCATTGTCTATGAGCCCGTTTCGCAAAAGTCAGCTATCACTAACGCCTACGGCTTCTACTCGTTGAACCTTCCGTTCCGTGATTCTCTGTTTGTGGTGTTTTCCACTTTTGGCTATGCTAACGACACGCTCTTTATCGACAAGGCTGAAGACATCAGCTACAATGCCCAACTCTACCGCATCAATACCCTACAGTCGGTCAACATCACGGCGGCGCGGCGGTTGAGCGAAGAGACCCGTATGAGTTCCGTAACCCTGTCTGCCAAAGAGGTGAAAAGCATCCCGATTCTGTTTGGGGAGAAAGACGTTTTCAAGACGCTGCTGCTGATGCCCGGGGTGAAGTCGGGCACAGAAGGCACGTCGGGCATATATGTGCGCGGGGGCGCCGCCGACCAGAACCTCGTCATCCTCGATGAGGCCACCGTCTATAACGCCAGTCACCTGCTGGGCTTCTTTTCCATCTTCAACGGCGATGCCATAAAGTCGGTAGAACTGATAAAGGGCGGCTTCCCTGCCCGCTACGGCGGACGGCTCTCCTCGGTCATTGAAATCAACATGAAAGACGGAAACAAAGAGTCGTACCATTGCGAGGGCGGCATCGGCGTCATCTCCTCGCACGCCATGGCCGAAGGCCCAATCGTGAAAGGCAAATCCTCGTTTATGGTCTCCGCCCGCACCACCTACCTCGACTTGCTGACACGGCCTCTTATGAAACTCGTCTCCGACGGGATGTCCACCGGTTACTATTTCTACGACCTCAATGCCAAACTGAACTATAACCTCAGCGACAAAGACCGGCTCTTCGTGAGCGCCTACTTCGGGCGCGACAAGTTCTACATCAAGCAGAAAGACAAGATAGACTCCTCCACTTATAAAAGCAGCAGCGGACTCTTTTGGCAGAACGCCACCGCTACGGCACGCTGGAATCACCTGTTCAGCAACCGCATCTTCTCCAATCTCTCCTTTGTGTTCAACGACTATACTATGAAATTTTACGGTGACGAAAAGCAGACCGACCCTGCTGACAACTACCGCTACGAATTTCATTCGGCCTACAATTCGGGCATCCGCGACTACACCTTGAAATACGATGTCTCCTATATTCCCAATGCCAACCACCACATACAGGGCGGCATACTGACCACCTACCACGAGGCGCGCCCCAGTGCCATATCCATGACCGAAGACACCGCCGTTTTTCAGAAATCCGAAAAGGAGTTAGGGCTGGAGTACGCCTTGTATGCCGAGGACGAGATTAACATACGAGGACGGCTGCGGCTCAACCCTGGACTTAGGCTCACCTTCTTCACCGTTCCCGGAAAAACCTATTTCTCGCCCGAGCCACGCTTCTCTGCCAGTTTCAACATCCGAAAAGACTTGGCCGTCAAAGCCTCCTACGCTACGATGAGCCAAAGCATGATACTGCTCAGCACCAGTACCATCGGACTGCCTACCGACCTCTGGGTGCCCGTTACCGACTGCATAAAGCCGCAACGCTCCCATCAAGTGGCACTGGGACTGCACTATGACCTCAAAAAGCCCCGGCTCTCTTTCTCTCTGGAGGGTTATTACAAGAAAAGCAACCATATTCTCGCCTACAAAGAGGGGGCATCGTTCTTTACCAGCCTGATAGAAGACCTGATGAACGAAGGGATGGGCAACACCGACTTCCAAAGCCGCTGGAGCGACAACGTCACCTCGGGACAGGGCTGGGCGTACGGCGTAGAGTTCCTGGTCCGGAAAGAGGCAGGCAAGTTCACGGGGTGGATAGGCTATACCCTCTCGTGGACACGGCAGCAGTTTGACGACCTCAACTTCGGCAAGCCGTTCTATGCACGCCACGACCGCCGCCACGACGTCTCCATTGTGCTGATGTACAGCCCGACGGCCAAAATCAACCTGTCGCTCTCGTGGACCTTTGCCACCGGCAATGCCGTTACTCTGCCCACCGTGGCCTACGGCAGCTTTGGCATGGGCGAATACCTCTCCCAATCGCTCTACTGGCATCAGCCCGTCACAAGCACATACTATGTAGAAAATTACGGCGAAAAGAACAACTTCAGAATGAAGCCGTTCCATCACCTTGACCTTGGCATCCAGATTCTGAAACCGCACGGAGAACGCTTCCAAAGCATCTTCGAGGTCAGCATCTACAACGTCTATAATTACAAAAACCCGTTCTATTATTATGTGGATATGGAGTACGACCCAAACCTCGATGCCTCAAAAAGAGTGCTGAAGTCTGTCTGCATCTTCCCGATTATTCCGTCGTTCACCTACCATTTCAAATTCTGAACTAGGGCTGTCAAGCAAAGACAATTCCCGAATTCTTTTTTCACCTTGCAGCCATTATTTCGTTTTGGTATGTTTAATATTCACGCCCTCAATCAGATAAACTAAATCTTCGGCAATGTTGGTGCAGGAGTCGCCGATTCGCTCAAGCAGATAGAGTATGCGGCTCAAGTCGAGATATGCCTGCATGTCGGGCGACTTCACATCCTGCTGAAAGAGGTTGCGGTGTACCTCGTGGTAGCACGAGTCAACATCATCGTCCATACCGATGACATTGTGGGCAATAAAGTCATTCTCCGACTGGAAAGCATAGATGACGTTATCGTACATCTTGTTAACCATGCCGAAGAGACGGAGCACGGACTGACGGTACATCTGCCACACCTGTTCGGTTTCGAGCACAACATCGAGGCGTTTGTTGATGCTGTGTAAAAGGTCTCCCATACGTTCAAGGTCCACAATGATATTCAGCAGCGCAATCATACGGCGCAGGTCGCGTGCGCGTGGAGTAAGGCGCAAAATCTCGTTCACAATAGCCTCGCGGAACTGCACCTCATACTGGTCAAGTTGCTTTTCGTTCTCGGCCTCGTGAGTCATCTCCTCGGGTGTGGAAATGCCTTCCAGATGCCGGCCAACCAAAACAAACTGCTGATTGAGCACCTCCGCCATTGCCGTAAAATCGTCTTCCAGTTTCTTCAATGAATCTTCTCTTATCATTTTCTTGTCTTCTTATCTGTTAATATGAATAATAATCTTTATCCCACCTTGCCAATCAGGTAATCCTCGGTACGTTTGTCTTTAGGATTAGTAAACATTTGGTTAGTAGGCTCATACTCTATCAGTTCGCCTAAATACATAAACATCGAATAGTCGGAGATGCGGGATGCCTGCGACATATTGTGTGTCACGATAATGATAGTGACCTGGTCTTTCAGTTGCACGAGCAGTTCCTCGATTTTGAGGGTTGCGATAGGGTCAAGAGCCGATGTCGGCTCGTCCATAAGCAAGATGTCGGGGGCCAAGGCGAGTGCGCGGGCGATGCAAAGGCGTTGCTGCTGTCCACCCGAAAGGAACGTCCCTTTCTTGTGGAGCGACCCGTTCACCTCGTCCCAAAGTCCTACATTGCGCAAGTTTTGTTCCACAATCTCGTCGCGGCGGCTCTTCGACAGTTTGATGCCCTTGAGCGAATATCCCGCAATGACATTGTCGTAAATGCTCATCGTAGAGAAAGGGTTGGGGCGTTGAAACACCATTCCGGCTTTTGTGCGCACGTCAATCGGGTTCATCTTGAGCACGTCTTGGCCGTCGAGAAGGATCTGGCCGGTGGTGGTAATGCCCTCGTGCAGTTCGTGCATTCGGTTTATGGCGCGGAGCAGCGTGCTCTTGCCGCAACCCGACGGCCCCATAATTGCCGTTATCGAATGGCGAGCCACATCTGCAGACACGTGCCGCACAGCATATTTTTCGGGCGTATAGGCTATGCTTACATCTTTAATTTCGAGTACTGGGTCTTTTATGAGTTCCATTTCCTTGTGATAATTTTAGCTGAAACGTTAAACAACAACACTAATATGAGGAGGAAAAGCGACGCGCTCCAAATCATCTGCTGGAGGTTAGGGTCGTTGTAAAATTCCCATATAAGCAAAGATACCGATGTGTTAGGTCGTGTGACATCCCATTGGATATAGGCGCTGCCCAATGCCGTCAGCATCAGCGGCGCTGTCTCTCCCATCACCCGCGAGATGGCCAACAGCACGCCCGTACAGATTCCCGGGAAAGCCGACGGCAGCCACACCTTGAAAATCATAGAGGCATACGAAGCCCCCAGCGACAGCGCCGACTCCTTAAGGCTTACCGGCAGCAAATTAAGCGTCTCTTCCGTAGAGCGGACAATCAGCGGCAACATCATAATGCACAATGCTACCGCACCTGCAATGGCCGAATAACTGCGCATCGGGATTACAATCCAAAGATAGACCACAATGCCAATGACGATAGAGGGCGTGCCTTGCAGCAGTTCGCACAAAAAACGCACGATGCCCGCAAAGCGGCGTGTGCGGTTCTCCGACACGTAAATGCCGCAAAACACCCCGATTGGTATTGCCATAACAGCGGCTATGGCCACCATCAGAAACATACCCGCAATGCCGTTGGCAATACCGCCCGGAATGCGCTCGCCGGCCATATTAGCCAGCATTGCTTCCAACGTTGTTGGCGTGACCTCCGTAAAGAAAGCCCAGTTGATCTGCCGGATGCCCTCAATGAACACCTTGCCCAGAATAGCCACCAGCGGAATGGCCGCCAAACCGGAGAAAACAATCACGAAAGCCAGAAAGGCCTTGTCTTTAAACAGTCTGATTTTCTCTTCTTTCATCTTGATATGCTATCTTTTATATGCCCTGCGGACTAAAAACCGCCCAATCATATTCGTCACCAACGTAATAAGAAACAGCAGGAACGCCATGGCTATCAACACCGACAGACGAGTGCCCGAGGCCTCGCCAAACTGGTTGGCGATAATGCTCGACATCGTGTTGCCCGTATCGAAGAGCGAGTGCGGCATCAGGTTGGTGTTGCCTATCAACATTGTCACGGCCATTGTTTCGCCGAGGGCGCGCCCCAATGCCAAAATGTAGGCGGAGGAGATGCCCGAGAACACCGTTGGGATCATCACCTTGGTGACCACCTCGCAGTGTGTTGCCCCTAAACTGTAAGCTCCCTCTTTCAGTTCTGCCGGCACCATCTTCACAAACTGGCTGCTCAACGAGGCGGCGTAAGGAATGATCATGATGGCCAGCACCACCGAGGCAGTAAAGATGCCGAAGCCTTGCGGCGACAAGTCGAGGCGGGCTATCAAAGGGCGGAGCACATAGAATCCCCACAACCCATAAACGATAGAGGGGATGCCTGCCAGCAAGTCAATCATCGTTTCCAATACGGCAGCGACTTTCTTGCCCTTGAAGTACTCGCCCGTAAAAAGCGACACGGGAAAAGAAAACGGTATGCAGAACAGCAATGCAAGCAGCGACGTAAGCAGCGTGCCCACAATAAAAGGCAGCGCGCCGTACTGTTCGCGCCCCGGCGTATAGTCCCAAGCCGAAGAAAACAGGAACCTGAAGAATCCGTATTGCTTAAAGGCGGGCAACGCGCCCGTAGTGAGCGAGTAGAGCATAGCGCCGCCCGCCACCACGATGAACAATGCCGCCGTCAACAACAATATTTTAAACAATCTGTCTTTCATAAGCCTTTGTTATATGCTTTTTTTCACGAGGCGAAAAAACGGAAGCTTTGTTACGGGGGCATTGCCGTGTGGTTACGTTTCTGTTACATTGTGCGGCACACTTCGCGCCTTAAATCATCCAAAATGCACCTCAAAACCTTAACCATAGCCTTGCACTTTTGAGTATATTTTTACCAAAAAATCAATATAATATATTGTTTTACAATTATTTATACTATTTTTACGGGGGGGGGTGAAAATCAAAGAATACTCCTATCTTTGTAGCCTATTGAAAAGATGACAAACCGCCAGCCCGCTCTGGCCCCACTGCTAAACACCAACACGTTCTTCCGCTACGTTCCGCCGCACAAACGGAACGCATGCCTTGGCGATTGATGTTTCTCTGAAAACCTCAGCAACGCAAATAATAACAAAACAATATTCTTTATGAAACAACATTTACACTACTCT
>CAVIPZ010000022.1:0-14918 GCA_963644715.1 bacterium
GTATTAGTACACTAATACACTATATATGTAACACACCTTTTCAAACAACCCAAGAATCGGCAATTATGATAACCTTACAAAACATCCAATTCGGCTATGTCAAAGGCAAGCGTATTTTTGAAGATGTCAGCCTGGACATAGCGCCAGGACATATTTATGGCCTGTTAGGGCGTAACGGCGCGGGGAAAACAACCCTTTTGAAAATCATGGCGGGGCTTCGGTTCCCGGACAGCGGCGCAGCGACTGTTTTAGGCGAAAATGCAGCGTTGCGGAAGACAAAAGTACTTCAAGACCTCTATTTTCTTCAAGAAGAAATGTTTGTGCCGCACCTTAAAGTATCACAATTCGAGAAAGCCTATTCCACTTTCTATCCTGATTTCAGCCACTCTGACTTTTTGCACTACCTTGAAGAGATGGAATTATCAGGGGAACGCGGTTATATAGACAAACTTTCACACGGGCAAAAGAAAAAAGTGCTGATTGCTTTCGCGCTGGCAGCAAACACCCACATTCTGATTATGGACGAGCCCACAAACGGGCTTGACATCCCCTCCAAAAGCATTTTCCGCAAACTGATGGCCGCAGCAGCCGATGAAGAACGCACCGTCATCATCTCCACACATCAGGTGCGTGACCTCCACAGCCTCATCGATATGGTTTCCATCCTCGACCAAGGCAAAATCCTGCTTAACGCATCCACCTACGAAATCACCGGGAAATTGTTGTTTGACGTAGATAACATCAAAAGCCAAGACGGGTCGGTTTTTTACACCGAAGAAACGCCGCGCGGCATCTATCAAGTGAAAGAGAATGTAAATCACCTCGACTCCAGTCTTGATTTGGAACTGCTTTTCAATGCGGCCATCAACAACAGCCAAGCAATCTCAAACCTTTTCAAATAACACCGTTATGAAAAAATACACGAACAAGATATTAGGTGCGGCAGCCATTGCCGTTGCTGTCATCATCATTTTAAGCATCACGCTGTATCTGCAAATCCATTTCCGCACCACCCCGTCTGATTTTCAGAAAGACGACAAATATTCTTCAACTAACGAAATAATAATCGAAGAAGAGATGCCGGACGATGACAGCGACACGACGGAAACAGAAACCACAATCCTTATCAACAACAATTAAAACGCTACAATCATGAACATCCATAACATAAAAAACTTGTTGAAAGCCTATTTTATCGAAAACTGGCGCCGCGACCTCCTTTGGACTTTCGGACTTGTTGCCATAGTTTCTTTCCTGTACACGGTATTTTGCGGCTTCGATGAATGGACAAATCCCGCCACGATGATTGCCGGCATTCTCCTGGCTTTCTTTCCACAGCGCGTGTTCAGTTACCTGAACAATTCGTCAAGCCGGATTCACTATTTGATGATACCGGCCAACTACAAAGAAAAAGTAACCGTTAATTTTCTGCTGGTCAACGTTTATGCAATCGTAGGATTGGCCTTTTCGCTTTTTGTCGGCTATTCGTTAGGATACCTTGCCGTCAGATATACCGCACTGTATCCGTTGACAGAGGGTTCGTACCTGTCATTCTTCGACCGGATTATCTTGGACATTGACCCTCTCTTGAACGTCTGTTTGCTGATCTCCGCGCTGTTTTTCGGCAGCATCTATTTCAAGAAGAAATCCACGCTCAAGACGTTAGCATGCTGCGTTATCATTATGTTGATATTCGCAATCTTGATATTTTCCGTAACCTGGCTGAATTTGTGGCATATTGTTGACGGGCAGATTGCTTTTTATCACGAATCAGGCAGGGTTGACGGTTGGATGTCGCGCCATGATTTCTCAATTGCTGTCAAAACAATAGCAATAGTGTTCTTTTACGCACTGAGTTTTTTGAGAATGAAAGAAACGGAGGCTTAATATGGACTTCAATTCATCGCAGACTATTTATATGCAGATTGTGGACTGGGTCTCCGAGCAGATCCTGACCGGCATCTGGAAACCGGGCGACAAAGCAAAGTCGGTACGCGAGCTTGCTGTACTCTTTGAAGTGAACCCCAACACCGTAATGCGTTCTTACGAACTGCTCCAGAACAACGGAATTATATCCAACAAAAGAGGCATCGGCTTCTTTGTGACCGAAAATGCAGTTGAAATCATCACATCGTTGCAGAAAAAACAATTTTTGGAAGAAGACGTGCCCGTTTTCGTGAAGAAAATGAAACTGCTGAACATAGACCTCAACGAAATCATAAACCTTTACAATCAACAGAATTAGAAAACTGATCATAAACAACTGAATTTAATAACCTTTAAAATCACAAAACAATGAAGAAATTGATACTAATGGCTTTATGCCTGATTGGAAGTTTCCAGATGTTTGCCCAACAAAACTACTGGGTATTCTTCACCGACAAGAACAACACAAGTTTCAACCCTGACGAGTATTTTGACCTCAAAGCGCTCCAGCGTTACGAGAATCTTGGACTTCGGGCAGATGATTATTCCAACTATCCGCTAAACACAGACTATATGACGGGCGTGCTGACACTGGCAGACGATTACATCGGTCAGTCGCGTTGGTTCAATGCCGTGGCGGTAGAGGCCACTCCAGAAGGAATCAAGATTATAGAAGACCTTCCCTACGTGAAGTGTGTGCGCGAGATTCAGTCGGAGGCACAGGTCACGGAGTTCAAACTGGCCGCACCTGCCCCAGAGAACGCGGTATATGACGCGACACTGCATCAGGTAGCCATGATGCAAGGGTCAAAATTCCAGGAAGCCGGCATCAGCGGCAAGGGTGTCCGCATTGCCGTATTTGACGGCGGTTTCAAAGACGTGGAAAAGCACCCGGCTTTCAAGAAAATGCGCGACAACAAGCAAATTGTAGGAACATGGAACTTTGTACAGAAAAAAGAGGACGTTTATAACGGCTTGTCGCATGGACGTATGGTATTGAGTTGCATTGGCGGTTTGATGAATGACAGCACGCTGCTGGGACTCGCTCCGGATGCCGAGTACCTGCTCGCCCGCACTGAAATCGAATCCGAAATAAAGCGTGAAGAGGTATGGTGGGTGCAGGCACTTGAGTGGGCCGACAAAAACGGAGCCGACATTGTGAACAGTTCGCTCGGCTACGGCAGCGACCGTTACAGCAACCGCGACATGAACGGAGAGCGTTCTATAGTGGCACGCGCCGCCAACACTGCTGCCCGGAAAGGCATTCTGGTGTGTACCGCTATGGGCAACGAGGGCGATGAGGCCTGGAAAGTGCTCGTGACGCCCGCCGATGCCGACAGCGTACTCTCCGTCGGGGCAGCCGAATCGCTGGAGGAGCGTTCCGGTTACAGTTCCTACGGTCCCACTGCCGACGGGCGCATGAAACCCAACGTGGCAGCTTGCGGTCACGATATGGTAGCAGACAAGAACGGCAATTATTGTTATAGTCAAGGAACCTCTTTCGCCACGCCAATGGTGGCTGGCTTTGCCGCCTGCGTGAAACAGATGCACCCCGAATGGACCGTTCTGCAACTGATGGAAGAAATACAGAAATCGGGCAACCGCTATCCCTATTATGACTATTCGATGGGATACGGAGTGCCGCAAGCAAGCTATTTCACAGATTCAGACCCCCAAAAGCCAACCGTTTCAATGCAGCTATACGAAGATGACGTCAATATCTATATGGTACCCGTCAACCGCAAATGTACCCGCACGCTGTTCTATAACGTAACCAACGGCGACGGCTCTATCGACACTTACAACAGTTATAGATTGCTCTCTTCTTCAGAGGACTCTTCGGCTGCAAACACGCTCGCCTACACCATCGACAAGAGCACGCTGCAACTCGGCCAAACCCTGAAAATCTGGTTCGACAACCAATATGCACAGTATGTGGTAGGCAAAGACTCTCTTCCGTTTCCACCTTTCTCAAAAGAGATTACCGCGGAAAATACGGATGAACTTTACCGTAGTTCTAAAGACTTTTACACAGACAAAAAGAGAAAAGACTGCCATGAAATAGACATCAGCCTCGTCACAGGCCTTTATTTGCCCACAATGTGGAGCGAGAACGGCAACATAAACCAACGCCAAAGGATGTCGCGCTCTTTGTCTGTAGTGATTGACAATCGTTGGAGGTTAGGCAGAGTTTACAGGCTCGGCATCCGCGTCGGGTTCGGATCTTCCTGGTATGCTACCGATAGCCTCTTTGCTGCCAAACAAATTGCAGGTCTCGAGCATGAAACGCCGCTCTATAACACCAGCATCAAGAAAAGCAACATCAAAACCACACAATTCGACATAGAATTGTATCAGCGCTTCAAACTCAGCTGCGGCACTAACGACAAGTCATGGTTTATCGACACGGGTGTTTATGGAGAGTGGATTACGGGCAACCGCTATAAATTGGTGTCTAAATATACTGCCGTCTTAGAAAACGACAACAGCAGTTCCATTATGCAAAACAACATCAAGAACGTTCAGAAAGACTTCTTCGATGACATCAACAAACTGAACTACGGTGTCAGAGTCAGGATAGGATACGGCAACTTCGCGCTGTTTGGCCAATACCGGATTTCCAAAATCATGAAAAACGGCAACGACCTGCCCGAGTTCCAAGTCGGCATCCAGTTGTTCTGACCTCAGCAAAGCATAATAGTATCATTTCTTAAAAACACAGAAACGATTACAATGTTATGAGAAACAATCAAAAATGGTCAAGAACATTCGGGAAGCACGGGCTCCAGAAAGCCGGGAGAGCCTGCTTTCTGGTGGCACTAATGGTAATGCTGTTTTGCAGTGCAAGCGCCCAACGTGACAATGTCTCGCGCCAACAAGCAAAACAGACCTACGTGAAGACTTTCCGGAACACCAGCAACCAGTTTTTGCTGAATGCCGTCGGGAAAGTCATCATCAAGGAGAACAAAACTGACAAAATCCGCTGTGTCGTAAAGGTGACCGCATACGGAAAAACGGAGGGGCAAGCAACAGAGCGCCTGCACCAGATTTCGGTGAACAGCAAGCAACAAAAAGGCCTTCCTGTCCTTGAGGTCAAGGTTAACAACGGCCTTTACATGAAAAAGCAATATGACATTGTCACGGAAGTGTATCTGCCCTCCACCGTCACCCTGCAGCACAATGACAACCCTAACTTTATGGAGATTTTAAACCGTTTGGTTGAAAAAATCCTGCCATACTGAAATTGAACATTTCACGAATCTTCCGTGCCAAGGCAGCCAATAATCATAGCCAAAACTGCTGCCGGCACGGGGATTTTTATTATTTCTTCAAAAATCGACAAGGGGCATTAAACTTTCATCATCGCATTTCTTCTGTAAAACGTTGATATCGAATAGAACAAGGCAATATGATTATTGATCTGAAAAACATTCACAAGACCTACGACAACGGGCAGCCCGTTCATGTGCTGAAAGGGGTTGATATGGGCATAGAGCAGGGGGAGTTTGTCTCCATCATGGGCGCGTCAGGTTCGGGAAAGTCCACCTTGCTGAACATCTTAGGGATTCTCGACAATTACGACGAGGGCTCCTATCACCTGGACGGGAAACTCATCAAAGACCTCAGCGAAAAAGAGGCGGCTCATTACCGCAACAAGATGATCGGGTTTGTATTTCAGTCGTTCAACCTGATAGCATTCAAGACCGCCGTCGAGAATGTTGAACTGCCGTTGTTCTATCAAGGAGTAAGTCGTAAGCAGCGTCGCGAGACTGCTATGGAATATCTGGATCGGTTCGGGCTGACCGAGTGGGCGACCCATTATCCCAACGAACTCTCTGGCGGGCAAAAGCAGCGGGTAGCCATCGCGCGGTCGCTGATAACGCAGCCTCGCATCCTTCTTGCCGACGAGCCTACCGGCGCGCTCGACTCTAAAACGTCGCTCGAGGTTATGGAACTGCTTACGCGCCTCAACCGAGAAAAGGGCGTCACCATCGTAGTGGTGACGCACGAAAGCGGCGTGGCCAACTGCACCGACCGGATTATCCACATCAAGGATGGCATCATCGGCGAAATCACGATGAACAAAGACCATCACGCCTCCCTTTTCGGCACCAACACTGTAATGAAATAGATCTCACCCTACTACAATATCTTCTTACTATACTACAATGCGAGATTTTTTGAATGAAATATGGAGTTCGGCAAAGCGCAACAAATTGCGGACCGCGCTTACGGGCTTCGCCGTTTCGTGGGGAATCTTCATCCTGATTGTGTTGTTAGGTGCCGGCAACGGCTTGATAAATGCCTTTCAGCAAAACGGTGCAGACTTCTCCTCCAACGTTATGATGGTTTGGGGCGGATTTACAACAAAACCTTACAACGGCCTGCAAGAGGGGCGGCATCTTGACCTCAACGACAATGACATGAAAATCACACAGAGCGGACTTTTTGCTGACCACATCGACAAGGTGACAGCAAGCGTAGAAAAGAGTTCGCTGTCGATGAACTACAACGACAATTATGTTTCGGTTTCGCTCTGCGGCTGCTACCCCGAGTACCAGGAAATGGAAGGGCTGAAATTGTTGGCCGGGCGTTTTATCAATCAAAACGACATGCAGCTGAAGCGGAAATGCATCGTCTTGCCCAATTCATACGTACAGACGCTGTTGGGAGACACCGCCGACTGCAACGACATCATCGGAAAACAGATTTCAGTCGGCAACATTCTCTATCAGGCCGTTGGTGTTTACAAAAAACGTGACAATATGGGCTCCAACAGCGTCTATATGCCTTTCACCACTTACCAGATTGTGTTCGGGAGTTTCAATTATGCCGACGACATCTCCTTTACATTTCACGGGCTGAACACGGAAGAGGAGAACGAGCAATTTGAGAAACAGTACCGGGCGGCATTGAACGAAGCGCACAATGCTGACCCCGAAGACGAGGGCACTTTTTGGATTTGGAACCGTTTTACCCAAAACCTTCAGATGGAGAAAGGGAATTCGCTCATCCAAAAAGCACTGTGGATAACGGGATTATTTACGCTCTTCGGAGGCATTGTCGGCGTTTCAAACATTATGCTGATTACCGTACGGGAGCGCACTTACGAGTTCGGCATCCGCAAAGCCATCGGCGCCACGCCTTGGGCCATCATGAAACTCATCGTTATGGAAAGCGTCGCCATCACCGCCTTTTTTGGCTATTTGGGCATGATTGCGGGTCTGCTGGCCTGCGAAGTTATGAAAAAGACCGTAGGTTCCAATGCGCTTGACATGTTCGGGCAGCCCATTCAGATTTTTGTCAATCCCAGTGTCGGCATCGATGTCGCCATCGGGGTTTCGGTTGTTTTGGTCATTGCTGGCACGCTGGCGGGGCTTTCGCCAGCCCTTAAAGCGGCACGCATCCGGCCCGTAGAAGCATTGAAAGGCGTATGAAAAGGTTCGACATTGATACTTTCAACGAGATTGCAGACGCACTGCTCCGCAACAAGAAACGCAGCCTGCTGACTGGATTCGGCATTTTTTGGGGGCTTTTCATGCTGTTGTTCCTCGTAGGCGGCGGCAAAGGACTCAAAGTTCAGCTTACCAAGAATTTTGAAAACTTTGCCACTAATTCCATCATAATGGTAGCCCAGGAGACCACCAAGCCCTACAAAGGCTTCAAAGAGGGCAGAACCTGGAGTCTGCAGTACAAAGATGTGGACAGAATAAAACAGTTGTTTCCCGAATTGGCCATCGTTACGCCTACCATCTCCCAATGGGGTGTCAGCGCCAAGAAGAACAGTTTCAGTCTCTCTTGCTCAATGAGCGGGGTGGAGGCTTGTTACAGCCAAATAGAAACGCCAGAACTCAAATACGGCCGATTTCTTAACGAGGTTGACATCCAGCAGAAGCGGAAAGTCTGCGTAATTGGCAAGCGCGTCTATCAGTCTCTGTTTCCAAGCGGCGGTGACCCTTGCGGACAAACCATACAAATTGGTTCTTCTTATTATCAAGTAGTTGGCGTAAACGTAAGTTCCTCCAACATCAACGTAGGCGGAGGCAGCGACGGCACCATCACTGTTCCGATTTCGGTGCTGAAAGACATTACCGGGGCAGGCGACAATGTAGATATGATTTGTGTGGTGGGCAAAGACGGCATTCAAATGTCTTCGTTAGAAAACCGGCTGCGGCAAGTGGTGTCGCGCATCCATTACATCGACCCTGCCGACGACCGCGGCTTGATGATGCTCAATATGGAACCGATGTTCAAGATTGTAGATACGCTTTACCGGGGCGTCAATTTCCTGATATGGCTGGTAGGCTTGGGCACCTTGCTTTCTGGCGCTATCGGAGTGAGCAACATTATGTTAGTAGTAGTGCGCGAACGTACCACAGAAATCGGCATCCGCCGCGCCATCGGTGCCACGCCTGGCAACATTATGTTCCAGATTGTCGCAGAAAGCATAACGCTTACCCTCGTGGCAGGGCTTTTCGGCATCGTCTTCTCTGTCTTTTCACTCAACCTTTTAGAGATGTTGACCCATCAGGCCGTATTCCAAATAGGCGTCGGCACGGCACTGCTGGCGCTGCTGCTGTTGTTGGCGCTTGGCGTTCTCGCCGGCATCCCTCCCGCATACCGCGCCATGCACATCAAACCCGTAGATGCCATGCGCGACGAATAGCAATTGTTGACAATTAACAGATAAAAACGAATAAGAACAAACGAAATAAGAATATGAAAAAAGTATTGAAATGGATCATTTTGGTCGTCGTCATCTTGGTTTTCTTAGGGACACTTCTCTTTTTGGTCAAAAAGTCAAAATCAGAAAAAGTCAGATACAATGAGTATGAAGTCACTACTACGAACATCCAGCGCAAAACGCTGATAACCGGGAGCATCGCCCCTCGTGACGAAGTTGACATCAAGCCGCAGATCAACGGCATCATTGCCGAACTGTACAAGGAAGCCGGACAAGAGGTGGCCGAAAACGAAGTTATTGCCAAGTTGAAAGTCATTCCTGATATGACCTCGTTGAGTTCGGCACAAAGCCGCGTACGGTTGGCCGAAATCAACTACAAACAGACCCTGACCAACTACAATCGCGAAAAAGCGCTCTACGACAAGGATATGGTAAGTCGCGAAGCGTTTGAAGAGGTGAAACAGCAGCTTGACCAAGCACGCGAAGAGCAATCGGCGGCTCAGGAAGCGCTCGAAATTATCCGCGACGGCGTCTCATCCTCCAATGCAAACTCCAGTTCCACCCTGATCCGTTCCACCATTGCAGGGCTCATCCTTGACATTCCCGTCAAAGTGGGCAATTCCGTAATTCAAGCCAACACGCTGAACGACGGCACCACCGTGGCCACGGTCGCCAATATGAACGACCTGGTGTTCACTGGCAATGTAGATGAGACTGACGTTGGCAACTTGCACGAAGGCATGGCACTGAACATCACCGTAGGTGCGTTGCAAGACTGCTCTTTTGATGCTGTCCTCGAATACATTTCACCGAAAGCGACCACCGAAAACGGGACTAACCGTTTTGAAGTGAAAGCGGCAGTCAAACTGAAAGACAGCGACAAGATACGTTCAGGCTATGGTGCAAATGCCGAAGTGATTATGGAAGAGGTAAAAAACGTGCTGGCAATTCCGGAAAGCACACTCGAATTTTCGGGAGACTCCACTTTTGTATATGTCAAAAGCGGGAACGGACAATATGAGCGCCGTAGCGTACAAACTGGTCTGAGCGACGGTCTGAACATTCAAATCAAAAGCGGTCTGAAAAAAGGCGACATTGTCAGAGGAACCAAAATAATAGAACAGTAATGAAAAGAAGAGCATTAACCGCAGCCTTTGCCGTTTGCCTGCTCACGGCGGGCGCGCAGCAGGAACAAGGCAGCAATTCGTGGACCTTAGACGACTGCATCCGCTACGCTTCGGAGCACAACCTTACGGTGCAGCAGAACATGCTCACCCAAAAGCAGCGAACCATAGAACTGAACACTGCCCGAAACAGTATTCTGCCCACCGTGCAGGCCAGCGGGTCCCAGAACTTCTCCATCGGGCGCGGTCTTTCTGAAGACAACACATACGTCAGTTCCAACACGGCTAACACTTCGTTCGGTCTCGGCGCCAATCTGGATCTCTTTACGGGGCTGAAAGTCAAAAACAGCATAGCGTTAGGGAAACTGAATCTGGCCGCCGCCAATGCTGACTATGCCAACACCAAAGAAGAAGTGCGCATATCCGTAATGGAAGCATACGTGCAAGTGCTTTACAATATGGAAATTGCAGACGTTGCACAATTGCAGGTCAACATCGACTCCATGCAAGTGGAACGTCTTTCCGCACTCAAAGCGGCCGGAAGAGCCAGTGCCGCTGAAGTGGCCACGCAACGTTCCACCCTTGCCAAAAGCCGCCTCACTCTCACACAGTCGCGCAACAGCCTGAAACTCTCGCTGCTTGAACTGACCCAACTGCTGGAACTGCAAAGTCCGGAAAACTTCAGCATTGTTCCGCCCGACCTGACCGAATTTGACCTGCAGACCTTGCCGGACCCCGAGCAGGTTTACAGCAATGCTGTCAACGAACGCCCGTCAGTAAAAGCCGAAATGCTGCGTACAGACTATGCCAAAACCAATGTTTCGTTGTCAAAAAGCACGTATTATCCCACCCTGTCTATGAACTTTGGCATAGGCACCAACTATTATGCCGTAAGCGGAGCCTCCACAAAAAGTTTTGCAGAACAGATGCGCACCAACTTCAGCCCATACGTCGGCTTGTCGCTGAACGTGCCCGTTTTCGACAAACTGGCCACGCGCAACAGTGTCAGAACGGCTAAAATACAAGCCGAAAGCCAACAGATACAACTTGAGACCGAAAAAAAATCGTTGTACAAGAAAATACAGCAAGCTTATTATGAGGCAGTAGCAGCACAAGACAAATACAGCAGCAGCAAAGCCGCCGTAGAGAGTTCTCAAGAGTCGTTTGACCTCACTAAGGCCAAATATGAAGAAGGGCGCGCAACCCCGACGGAATTCAACGAGGCCAAGAACAACCTTATGCAATCCAAATCGGAAGAGGCACAAGCGCAATATCAATGTCTGTATCAAAGAAAACTGCTTGAAATTTACGGCTCTCCCGCATTAGACTAATGCGACAAGATTCAAGTTGTCAATAGCGAGGGTGGTATAATGCCATATTGCTTCGGATGTAGTCGCGGTCAAGGTGGGTATAGATTTCCGTTGTAGTAATATTCTCGTGGCCGAGCATTTGCTGCACGGCACGCAAATCGGCACCGCCCTCAATGAGGTGAGTGGCAAACGAATGTCGGAACGTATGCGGACTGACTTTTTTGGAGATTCCAGCTTCCGCAGCCCATTTTTTCACCAACATGAAAACCATCTCGCGCGAGAGGTGATGTCCTCGGCGGTTGAGAAACACATACGACTCCTCATCCGGGGCGGGTGTGACATTGCGGCGCGCACCGTCTAAATACAATTGTGTCATCTTCTGGGCCATTGCTCCGATTGGGACAAACCGTTCCTTGGTTCCTTTGCCGACCACTTTGATAAAGCCCTCGTCAAAAAAAAGGTGAGGAAGTTTGAGGGTCACCAGTTCACTCACGCGCAAGCCGCAGCCGTACATCACCTCAAGCATCGCCCGGTTGCGGTGTCCCTCCGGCGCGCTCAGGTCAATGACGTTCATCATAGCCTCTATCTCTTGCACAGAGAGCACATCTGGCAAATGCAGGCCTATCCTAGGCGCATCTATCAAGGCGGTAGGGTCATTTTCAAGCGTGCCCTCATACATCAGGAAACGGTAAAACGCCCGAATGCCGGAAATGATGCGCGCTTGCGATCGGGTTGCAGCCCCTTGTGCATACAAACAATGCAGGAACGACTGCAAATCAGGAAACTCCACCTTTTCGAGCGGTTTGCCGGAGAGAAAAGTATCTAACAGCCTGACATCGTGCAGATACGACTCCACACTCTTCGGGGAGAGACCTTTCTCATAGACAAGGTATTGCTTGAACCGGGCTATAGGGTCATCCATTAGGGTATTGACTGTCTGACGCTTATCTCAGGTCCTTTTCCACTTCGAGGCGCAGCATATTCAAGGCGGCGTGTGTACTACGCTCTATAATCTGCTGCCGGCCCGAATGGCTGCCAAAATGGAATTCCTTCGTTACCAACCTGACAGGTGTTGCCACGGCAATCCATACTGTCCCCACGGGTTTGTCGTCTGTGCCGCCGTCAGGTCCGGCGATGCCGGAGACTGCAATGGTGTAATCCACGTCAAACAGTTCCATCGAATTCAGAGCCATGTCGCTCACCACTTGCTCGCTCACTGCTCCATGCCGTTTGAGGTTATCCTCGCGCACATTAAGCAGATTGCGTTTTATCTCGTTGCTGTATGACACTATTGAGCCCTTGAAATAGCGGGAACTTCCCGGAATTGTAGTGACCAGATGCGCGATATGACCGCCCGTGCAGCTCTCTGCCGTGGCCATTGTTTTGCCGGCTTTTGCCAACAAGCGTCCCACTACGGCCTCCATCGGAATATCCTCATCGGTGAAAGCATATTCAGCAGTCTGCTCTTTCAATTTTGCAAACTGTTCCTCTATTTCCGTCTTAAGGGTGTTTTCATCATCGCCACGCCCGGTGAGCCGAAGCCGGATGATGCCGGGTTTCGGCAAATAGGCAAGCGACATGTTAGCGGGCAACTGGCGTTCGTAAGGCTCCAGCAAATCAGACAATCCGCTTTCGGTAATGCCCGTACACTGCAACACCCTGTAACATTGAGCCAGACTTCCCACATTGCGTGCTTTCATTCTCGGAACAACCTCATCTTTAATTAGTTTTTCCATCTCAAATGGCACACCTGGCAAAGAAACCAGCACCTTGCCGTCTTGTTCTATCCAAATGCCGGGGGCTGTGCCAAGCCTATTCGGCAACACGGTGCAACCCTCCGGCACCAATGCCTGTTGGCGGTTTGTATCCGTCATCGCCATGCCACGAGCCGCAAAAATCTCTGTCACCCACTGAAGGGTTTGCGCATCCTCAACTAACTTTCGCGAGAAATACTCGCAAATCACCGTCTTGGTAATGTCATCTTTAGTTGGTCCGAGACCGCCCGTCAGCACAACCACATCCGTCTTGGCCATTGCGCTGCGGACTGCCTCCGTGATAGCCTCTTTGTTGTCGCCTACCGTAACGGTTTCGGTCATGGCAAAGCCGGCAGTTGACATTTCCTGCCCAATAAAGGCAGCATTTGTGTTGATGACCTGCCCTATCAGCAGTTCGTCTCCAATATTAATCAGTATCATTGTTCCCTATTTTCATTTCCCATCAAATCAAGCATCTGCATACGCTGCTGCATATTTTGGATGTATGGATTGTCAGGATATTTGTTTTTCAATGACTTTGTAATCGTTTCCAGCATTTTGCGATCCTTTATCTCGTTAAAAAAAACGCCTCTGTTATAACTTTGGTAGAATGCTATATAAGAAGCCATCTTGTCAGGATGCTGCTGTATGAACGTTTGCAGGTATTGTTTGTGTTCTTGTCTCAACTGCAGATAATTCTTTTCCACCTCAGCGCGGGCCGAATCGTTATTGATATTCTTCACATAAAAAGCATACAGTTGTTCCACCGACTGTGCAAAGGCATGCAGGGCACTGTCGAGTTGACAAACCAACATAGCCTCTTCTCCTCCAGAGACCCGATAGGTGGAAACCAGATTCTCTGCCTCGGCCGTAAACACGAGATGGTCGCCGCCTTGAGCAATGGTAGTCAGCGTATTATATGGCGACAGCATCAACTGATACATCATCGGGGTTGAAGCATTGGCGAGATCCTCTTCGGTTTCAGGCTTCAGTTCAAAACGGAAATGCCCCTCTTTCATCTTCACCGAATCCAGTACTTGGAGACCGTTGTTCGTAACCATAGCCAGCACGAGTTCGCTGCCGTCGCCGCCTTTAATATCTCCCTCCATGACAATCTTGTTTTGGGCATTTTTACAAGAACAACAAAAGAGTACAGCACACAAAAACAGAATGTATTTCCGCATAATATTACCAATCATAACAAACGACCAATGAATCTGTTGGCTGGCTGACAGTATGGTATTCGCAGCCGCAGTTGCGATCCTTGCGATGAGGACGCGCCCCGATAATCTTAGGCGAGCAGGCGGCGGCCAAAAACAGCAGCACGACAGCAATCAAGAGACACTTTTTCATAATACCAAAAAATCGGGTGCAAATGTACAAAAAAGCTTTTCAAGCTCCCCGGTTTTTATAACTTTCCAAGTTGAACTTATCCGGAACCGCCAGACTCAAAAACTTCTTTGGCTTTTGGGCTTCGGTCAAAACTGAAAAATGCAACTTTTCTGAATTCGTTTTCCCCAAATTGACGCAGTATGTAGGTTTTCCCTACTTATCGTGCTCCATTGATTATCAATGGTTTGCGTTGTTTCCTGTTTTTCCACTCCAGCAAAAGACTGTAGATGTCCCTTTTCATATTTTACACTTTTTATGACGAATAATTGCATCGATAATACACTTTTTTAAAGCAATCATTCCGTGCATTGCAGCAACTTGCGTTTTCATATGAATAACAAAAACTTGAAATTCAGATATTTGCGATGATTGTTTCCCCAAGGGGGGATGTTTTGTTTGTTAGAAGTCCGGCATAGACAATGCAAAACGAGGAAACCTTTCGGTTTCCTCGTTCATAATCTCACATTGTTATAATATTGTATCTGTTTCTCCGCATTCCGCTTAGTCTTTGAGGCAACGGACAGAATAGCCGTATTTCTTGTTGTCGTTGCCGCTGGCGCTGTACACGTATCCCATGCTGGAGTAGAGGGCGCGCGCGTACACAGCATCATTACTGCCCTCAGTAGAACTCCAGAAGTTCGCGTTGCTGCCGACATTGGGGTATACGCCGATGTAGCGGCCGGCCGGAAGTGCCGAGAAGCCCGTGGCGTTGTTGCCCGATGGGTTG